>NZ_JBHUWH010000596.1:0-4184 GCF_042670125.1 Kitasatospora sp. NPDC057198
TCCAGGACCCGTACGCCTCGCTCAACCCGCGCCTGACGGTGGGCCGGAGCATCGCCGAGCCGCTGATCGCGCACCGGATCGGCGACCGGGCGCGGCGGCGGGCCCGGGTGGCCGAACTGCTGGAACAGGTGGGCCTGGAGGCGTCGGCGGCGGCCCGTTCGCCGCGCGAGTTCTCCGGCGGCCAGCGGCAGCGGATCGGCATCGCCCGGGCGCTGGCGCCGGAGCCGCGCGTGCTGGTGTGCGACGAGCCGGTGTCGGCGCTGGACGTGTCGGTCCAGGCCCAGGTGATCGACCTGCTGGCGCGCCTGCAGCGGGAGTTGGGTCTGGCGGTGCTGTTCATCGCGCACGACCTGGCGGTGGTGCGGCAGGTCAGCCACCGGATCGCGGTGCTGCACCGGGGCCGGATCGTCGAGAGCGGCCCGGCCGACCGGGTCGTCACCGCCCCCGAACACCCTTACACGGCCGAGCTGTTGGCGGCCGTCCCGTCCCTTCCCCATCCTACTTCCGGGAGCCTGCTGTGACCGAGACGACCAGCGAGACGATCGAGGGCGCCGGCCGGCGCCGCGACCCGTACGCGGGCTTCCCCGGGCGGGTGGGGCGGACGTTCGGCGAGTCGGTGCCGTCCTGGCCGCGCCGGGTGCGTCCGCGCGCGGGGGCGCCGAACGTGGTGGTGGTGCTGGTCGACGACCTGGGCTACAGCGACATCGGGCCGTTCGGCTCGGAGGTGCCGACGCCGACCCTGGACTCGCTGGCCGCGCGGGGCGTGAAGCTCGCCAACTACCACACCATGCCGCTGTGCTCGCCGGCCCGGGCGGCGCTGCTGACCGGCCTGAACCCGCACCGGGTGGGGTACGCGTTCGTGGCCAACGCGGACCCGGGCTTCCCCGGGTACGGGATGGAGATCGCGGACGACATCCCCACCCTGGCGCAGACCCTGCACGACGCCGGGTACGCGACGTACGCGGTCGGCAAGTGGCACCTGACCCGGGACTCGGCCTCCTCGGCGGCCGACAGCCGGGCCAACTGGCCGCTGCAGAAGGGCTTCGACCAGTACTACGGGGTGCTGGAGGGGCTGACCAGCCTCTTCCACCCGCACCAACTGGTGTGCGACAACTCGCCGTTGGACATCGACGAGTTCCCGGACGGCTACTACTACACCGACGACATCACCGACCGGGCGATCGGCATGGTGAAGGCACTGCGGGCGCACGACGCCGACAAGCCGTTCTTCCTCTACCTGGCGCACAACGCGGTGCACGGCCCGCTGCAGGCCAAGCCGGAGGACCTCGAGCGGCACCGGGGCCGCTACGACGGCGGCTGGGACGAGCTGCGCGAACGGCGCTTCGCCCGGCAGCTGGCGGCCGGGCACTTCCCGCCCGGCACCGAGCTGCCGGAGCGCAACGGCGAGGCCGGGTACGAGGTCGGGGCGTGGGACGAACTCGACGCGGTGCAGCGGAAGTTGTACGCCCGGTACATGGAGGTGTACGCCGCGATGGTCGACAGCGTCGACCGGAACCTGGGGCGGCTGACCGACGTGCTGGAGCAGCTCGGCGAACTGGACAACACCATCGTGGTGTTCACCTCCGACAACGGCGGCACCGGCGAGGGCGGCGCGGAGGGCACCCGCAGCTACTTCAGCCGCTTCGTCCACCACCCGCACCTGCCCGCGGACTGGAACCCGGACGTGCAGCGGGAGATCGACCTGATCGGCGGTCCGCGGTCGCTGGTGCACTACCCGCGCGGCTGGGGCATGGCCTCCAACACGCCGTTCAGGCTGTACAAGGGGCAGACCCACGCGGGCGGGGTGCGGGTGCCGTTCGTGCTGTCCTGGCCGGCCGGGCTGCCGCGCGCGGCGGGCGACGACGGGGTGCGCGGCCAGTACCAGTACGTCACCGACCTGCTGCCGACGCTGCTCGAACTGGCGGGCGTGCAGCGGCCGTCGGAGCGCGGCGGGGTGCCGGTGCAGGAGCTGGACGGGGTGTCGTTCGCGTCCGTGCTGCGGGCGGCCGACGCGCCGTCCACCCACCCGGAGCAGTACTGCGAGATGACCGGCAACCGCTCGTACTACCGGGACGGCTGGAAGCTGGTCACCCTGCACCGGCCGGGCGCGCCCTACGACGACGGCGAATGGGCGCTGTACGACCTGCGCACCGATCCGACCGAGATCCGCGACCTGGCCGCCGAACACCCGGAGCTGGTGAAGGAGTTGGCGCGGGCGTGGGAGGACGCGGCCTGGCGCGACGGGGTCTTCCCGCTGGCCGACGCCTCCGGCGGCTTCGCGCTGCGCAACCCGGAGGAGGAGGCGCTGCGCCGCCCGGTGACCCTGCTGGCCGGGACGCCGGAGCTGGAGCGCTACCGCTCCTCCCGGCTGGTCGCCTTCCGCTCCTTCACGGCCGAGGTGGCGCTCGACCACCACGGGGCCGGCGACCAGGGCGTGCTGGTCTCGCACGGCGACCAGGGCGGCGGCTACAGCCTGTACGTGGAGGACGGGCGGCTGCGCCTGGCGTACAACCAGTACGGCGAGCTGTTCGAGGCCGACGCGGGCGAACTGCCGCCCGGGGCGCACCTGGTGGCGCTGGAGGCGACCGCGGTGGCCGACCTGAAGTGGCGGTTCGAGGTGCGGGTGGACGGGGTGGCGGCGGGCGCGCTCGGGCCGGTGCACCAGCTGATCGGGATGGCGCCGTTCCAGGGGATCAGCGTCGGCGTGGACCGCAAGTCGCCGGTGTCCTGGCCGGTGTGGGAGCGCCACCGCTCGTTCCGCTACACCGGGGTGCTGCGCTCGGTGACCTACCTGCCGGGGCCGGCGGCGCCGTACGACCCGGAGACGGTGGTGCGGGCGCTGCGCGAGGCGGCGGCGGCCTTCGAGTAGGAAGCGCGGGGGTCGGCGACCGGAAGGTTGTTGACCCCTGGGTCAAATATGGCGTACCGTCAGACGCATGGGAAGGCCGAAGCAGTTCGACGAGGAAGCCGCCGTCGCGCAGGCGATGGAGGTGTTCTGGACCAAGGGCTACGCCGGGTCCTCCCCCGCCGAGCTGGCGGAGGCCGCCGGGATCGGCAAGGGCAGCCTCTACCACGCCTTCGGCTCCAAGCGGGAGCTGTTCGGGCGGGCGCTGAGCCGCTACGACCGGGCGGGCGCCGAGCTCACCGAGGAGTTCCTCGCCGGGCCCGGCACCGCCAAGGAGCGCATCCGCGCCTACCTGCGGATGCTGGTCGACGCGGACTACGACGCCCCGGTGCGGCGCGGCTGCCTGGCCGTCAACACCGCGCTGGAGCTCGGCGGGCGCGACCAGGAGGCCACCGCCGCGGTGCGCCGCTCGGTGGAGCGCAGCACCGACCTGTTGGCCGCCCGGATCGAGCGCGGCAAGCTGGCCGGCGACGTGCCCGCCTCGGTGGACGCGGCCGAGCAGGCCCGCTTCCTGATGGTGACGGTCGCCGGCCTGCGGGTCGCGGCCCGGACCTTCGACCGGAAGACGCTGCACGCCGCCATCGAGACGGCCGTCGCCCCGCTCTGACCCCTCCCCGCCCCCTCCTCCGGGAGGGGGTCCCGTACGCCCGAATATTTGACCCCAAGTTCAAGAACCCCGGAAATGAGGACCCCCGTGAAGCTCGGACTCGACGGACGCACCGCCCTGGTCACCGGCGCCGGACGGGGCATCGGCCTGGCCGTCGCCCGCGCCCTCGCCGCCGAGGGCGTCAAGGTGGTCGGGGCCACCCGCACCGCCACCCCCGAACTGGCCGAGGTCGCGGCGGCCGTCGCCGTCGCCGACCTGGGCACCCCGCAGGGCGCGGCCGAGGCCGTCCGGCAGGCGCTGGAGGCGGTCGGCGGGATCGACCTGCTGGTCAACAACGTCGGCGCGGGCGACGCCGACCGGCTGGTGCTGGGCAGCGTGCTGGACGTCCCCGACGAGCAGTGGGCGGCGATGCTGGAACTCAACCTGTTCAGCGCGGTGCGCACCACTCGGGCCGCCCTGCCCAGCCTGCTGGAGCGCGGCGGCGCGATCGTCAACGTCTCCTCCATCAACGGCCGCACCCCCGTCGGCTCCCCGGTCGGCTACGCCGAGGCCAAGGCCGCGCTCACCCAGTACGGCAAGCGCCTCAGCGAGGAGCTGGCCCCGCGCGGCGTCCGGGTCAACACCGTCTCCCCCGGCCCCACCGCCACCGCCCTGTGGACCGACCCGGCCGGC
>NZ_JBHUWH010000597.1:0-4174 GCF_042670125.1 Kitasatospora sp. NPDC057198
GGCGGGCGAGGAGCCCCAGCGCTGTGTGGTCGTGCTGCCGGCCTGACGCCGGTGGTGCTGCCGTTCCGGCGTCCGACCCCGCCCGCCTCGCGCGGGCGGGGTCGTCGGCTCTGCGGCGGAGTGGTGTTTCACGTGGAACAGTGCTGGTAGGGCGGGTTGATTCGACGGTGAGCGGAGAGGCAGAGATGGACAGGGACGGCACGGAGCCCGAGGCGCCGCTGGAGGGGCCGGGGCAGGCGCCGGAGGCGGCGGGACGGATCTTCGGCGATCGGCTGCCGCAGGCCGTGCGCTACACCGAACTGCTGGCGACCGCCGGGGTGCAGCGCGGCCTGATCGGCCCGCGCGAGGTGCCCCGGCTGTGGGACCGGCACGTGCTCAACTGCGCGGTGCTGGCCGAACTGCTGCCCGCCGGGGTCTCGCTCTGCGACGTCGGCTCGGGGGCCGGGCTGCCCGGCATCCCGGTGGCGCTGGCCCGGCCGGACGTGTCGGTGACCCTGCTGGAACCGCTGCTGCGGCGCACCACCTTCCTGGAGGAGGTGGTCCGCGAACTCGGCCTGGAGAACGTCACGGTGCTGCGCGGCCGGGCCGAGGAGACGGTCGGCAAGCTGGCGGTGGACGTGGTGACCGCCCGCGCGGTCGCGCCGCTGGACCGGCTGGCCGGCTGGGGCATGCCGCTGCTGCGCCCGTACGGGCAGATGCTGGCGCTGAAGGGTGACACCGCCGAGCAGGAGCTGGCGGACTCGCGGGCGGCGCTGACCCGGCTCGGTGCCGTGAAGTGGTCGGTGATCGGGGTCGGCGAGGGCGTGCTGGTGACCCCGACCCGGGTGGTCCGGGTGGAGGCGGGGGAGAGCCCCGGCGGCGTCAAGGCGGCCACCCGCCGGGCCCGGGCGGCGCGGGCCGGCCGGGGCGGCAAGGGCGGCGAGGGGGCCGGGCGGCGGACCGGCGGCCGCGGGCGGCGCTGAGCCGGTTCGGGCTGGTGTTCGGGGCGGGTGGCCGGTGGGCCGCCCGCCCCGTTTCGATCGGTCCGGAACCGGAGTGTCGGGTCGGTTGATCCCGACATTCCGGGCATCGTGTTCCACGTGAAACGTCGCTTCCTGCTCTCCGGCGTACTTGATCAAGGGCTCAACCGGACCCCCGACCGTCATCCGGAGGTGACTGTTGCGGCCCCGGTTTCACGTGAAACACTGACCCCCATGCAGGAGTCGGAGATCGTCGATCAGGTGGATGACACCCCCGTCGCCCGGGCCGCGCACGTCGCCGTTCCGGCCCTCGGGCACACCGGGGAAGCGCTGCCCCGGCCCGCCGCGACCCGGGTCATGGTGGTCGCCAACCAGAAGGGCGGGGTGGGCAAGACCACCACCACCGTCAACCTGGCCGCCGGGCTGGCCATGCACGGGCTCCGGGTGCTGGTCATCGACCTCGACCCGCAGGGCAACGCCTCGACCGCGCTCGGCATCGACCACCACGCCGAGGTGCCGTCGATCTACGACGTGCTGGTCGAGGGCAAGCCGCTGGCCGACGTGGTGCAGCCGGTGGTCGACGTGGAGGGGCTGTTCTGCTGCCCGGCCACCATCGACCTGGCGGGCGCCGAGATCGAGCTGGTCTCGCTGGTCGCCCGGGAGAGCCGGCTGCAGCGCGCCATCGCCGCGTACGAGCAGCCGCTCGACTACGTGCTGATCGACTGCCCGCCCTCGCTGGGCCTGCTGACCGTCAACGCGATGGTGGCCGGCCAGGAGGTGCTGATCCCGATCCAGTGCGAGTACTACGCGCTGGAGGGCCTCGGCCAGCTGCTGCGCAACGTGGAGCTGGTGCGGGCGCACCTGAACCCCTCGCTGCACGTGTCGACCATCCTGCTCACCATGTACGACGCCCGGACCAGGCTGGCCGCGCAGGTCGCCGAGGAGGTGCGGACGCACTTCGAGAAGGAGGTGCTGGCCACCGCCATCCCGCGGTCGGTGCGCATCTCCGAGGCCCCCAGCTACGGGCAGACCGTGCTGAGCTACGACCCGGGCTCCACCGGCGCTCTCTCCTACCTGGAGGCCGCGCGCGAGCTGGCGCTGCGGGCCGAGGTCGCCAAGACGACGGTCGGGCGGCACCGGGCGGGCGCGGCGGTCGTTCCGCCGCAGAGCGGCGGGGAGACGTCCGCGCCGACGGCACAGCACAGTTCGATGGAGGGCAAGCGGTGAGTGGCACGCGCAGGGGTCTGGGCAGGGGTCTGGGGGCGCTGATCCCGGCGACCCAGCCGGCGGCGGCCGGGGTGGCTCAGGCCGAGCCGGCCGAGGCCGGGACCGTCACGGTGGTGCCGGTGGTGCCCGTGCCGACCGACCGCGGCACGGTGGCCGCCAAGGCCGCCGCGGAGAGCCTGCGGGAGCTGGCCGGCGATCAGCGCCGCAGCGTCCTGGAGGCCGCGCTGGCCCCGGTGAACGGCGCCCGGTTCGCCGAGCTGCCGCTGGAGTCGATCCGGCCCAACCCGCGCCAGCCGCGCGAGGTGTTCGACGAGGAGAAGCTCGCCGAACTGGTCGCCTCGATCAAGGAGGTCGGCCTGCTGCAGCCCGTGGTGGTCCGTCAGACCGGTCCCGACCGGTACGAGCTGATCATGGGCGAGCGCCGCTGGCGGGCCTCCCGGGAGGCCGGGCTGGACGTCATCCCGGCGATCGTCCGGGCCACCGACGACGACAAGCTGCTGCTGGACGCGCTGCTGGAGAACCTGCACCGGGCCGAGCTGAACGCGCTGGAGGAGGCCGCCGCCTACGACCAGCTGCTGCGCGACTTCGGGTGCACGCACGAGGAGTTGGCGGACCGGGTGGGCAAGTCCCGGCCGCACGTCTCCAACACGCTGCGGCTGATGAAGCTGCCGGTGTCGGTGCAGCTGAAGGTGGCGGCGGGGGAGGTCACCGCCGGGCACGCCAAGGCAATCCTGATGGTGCCGGACGCCGAGCGGCAGGAGAAGCTGGCCAACCGGGTGGTGGCCGAGCAGTTGACGGTGCGGGCCACCGAGGAGACCGCCAAGCTGCTGGCCGGCATCGAGCCGAAGAAGCGCGCCCCGCGGGCCGAGCCCCGGCCCACCCCGGCCTTCGACGAGCTGGCCGGGCGGCTCTCGGACCGCTTCGAGACCCGGGTCAAGGTCGAGGTCTCGCAGCGGGACGGCAAGCTGGGCAGGGGCAAGGTGGTACTGGAGTTCGGTTCGGTCGAGGACCTGAACCGGATCCTGGACAGTCTGGCCCCGGGCGAGCGGGGTCTGCCGCTGTCCTGACCCCGGGAACACGTACGGCGAACCATCGGGTGCATGTTTCACGTGAAACGTGCACCCGTTCCGTCGGGCGGAGCAGACTGGGGGTCTGGACCGTTTCCGCCTGGAGGAGGAGGTGCGGGCGTGGGACGGAGGGTCGTTCCGCTGACGCTGGACAACCTCTCGGATCTGCCGAACACCTGCCGCTCCTGCGTCTTCTGGGAGCTCGACCCGGTCAGCGGGCGGGACGCGCAGGACGCCGGCAAGGGGGAGTTGGAGAAGGAGGGGTGGATCTCCGCCGTGCTGCTGGAGTGGGGCTCCTGCGGGCGGGTCGCCTACGTGGACGACCGGCCGGCCGGGTTCGTGCTCTACGCCCCGCCCGCGTACGTGCCGCGCGGGCAGTCCTTCCCGACCAGCCCGATCTCGCCGGACGCGGTGCAGCTGATGGTGTCCCGGGTGCTGCCGGACTTCCAGGGGCAGGGCCTGGGACGGGTGCTGGTGCAGTCGGTGGCCAAGGACCTGATCCGGCGCGGCTTCCGGGCGATCGAGGCGTTCGGCGCGCAGGGGCGGGAGGTGCCGAGTTGCGTGCTGCCCGCCGACCACCTGTTGGCGGTGGGCTTCAAGACCGTCCGGCCGCACCACCGGTACCCGCGGCTGCGGTTGGAGGCGCGCACCACGCTCTCCTGGAAGGGCGACGTGGAGGGCGCGCTGGAGCGGCTGCTCGGCGGGCGGCGCCAGGAACCGGCGCTGCGGCCGTTCTGAGGGAGCCGTTCTCCGCTCCGGGGCGCCGCCGGCCGAGGGGCGGCCGCGGCGCTGAGGGCTTCTCAGCGAAGCCTCCGGAGCGCCCGGGGCCGTCGTCGGGCTGGGGCGGCCGCGCTCCCGGGGCTTCCTGACGAAGCCCCGACGACCCCCGGAACGCCGCGGCGCCCGGACGGAGACTCCGTC
>NZ_JBHUWH010000598.1:0-4170 GCF_042670125.1 Kitasatospora sp. NPDC057198
GAGTCACGCACCCTCGCTCGCTCGCCCCGCTCGTGCAGCCCCCTCCGTCGATGTTCCCGCGCGGGCCGGAACGACCGGCCTCGCGCCCGCTCGGTGCGGCCCCCGCCCGGCACTAGAACGGGAAGCGCGAGCGCCCGTGCTGGATCGAGATCCACTTGACGGTGGTGAACGCGTCCACGCTGGCGTCGCCGTTGAGCCGCCCGGTGCCGGAGCTCTTCTCGCCGCCGAACGGCACCACCGACTCGTCCGCGATCGTCCCGTCGTTGACGTGGATCATGCCGGTGTCGATCCGCTGCGCGAACCGCACGCCGCGCTCGGTGTTCGCGGTGTGCACCGCGCCGGACAGGCCGAAGGGCGTGTCGTTGGCGATCCGGACGGCCTCGTCCTCGTCGTCGAAGGGGATCAGCAGCGCGACCGGGCCGAACACCTCGCGGCGCAGGATCGGGTCGTCGGCGGGGATGTCGGTGAGGACGGTCGGGCGGACCAGGGTGCCGACGGTGGCGCCGTGCAGCAGGGCGCGGGCGCCGGCCGCCACCGCGCGCCCGACCTCGGCGGTGATCGCCTCGGCCTGGGCGGAGTTGATCAGCGGGCCGAGCTGGGTCGCCGGGTCGCCCGGGTCGCCGACCGAGAGCGAGGCGACCTTGGCGGTGAACTTCTCGGCGAACGCGGCGAACAGCGTCCGGTCGACCAGGATCCGGTTGGCGGCCATGCAGATCTGGCCCTGGTGGACGAAGCGGCTGGCCACGGCGGCGTCCACCGCGTAGTCGAGGTCGGCGTCGTCGAGGACCACCAGCGCGCTGTTGCCGCCGAGTTCGAGGACGGTGCGCTTGAGGTGGCCGGCGGCGACGGCGGCGACGTGCCGCCCGACCGTGTCGGAGCCGGTGAAGGCGATCACCTTGGGCACGGGGTGCTCGATGAACGCGTCGCCGATCTCGGCGATGTCGGTGAGGACGACGTTCAGCAGGCCGGCCGGCAGCCCGGCCTCCTCGAAGACCTTGGCGATCAGGGTGCCGCCGGCCACCGGGGCGTCCTGGTGCGGCTTGAGGACGACCGCGTTGCCGAGGGCGAGCGCGGGGGCGACGGCCTTCAGCGAGAGGAAGACCGGGGCGTTGAACGGGCTGATCACGCCGACCACGCCGACCGGGAGGCGGTAGAGCCGGTTCTCCTTGCCGGGCACCGGCGAGGGCAGGATCCGGCCCTCGGAGCGCAGGGCGAGCGCGCCGGCCTCCCGCAGCATGTCCTTGACCAGGGAGAGTTCGAAGGCGGACTTCATCAGGGTGCCGCCGAGTTCGGCGGTCATCACCTGGAGGATCTCCGGCTCGCGCTCCTCGACCACCCGCAGCGCGCGTTCGAGGACCAGGCGGCGCTCGTAGGGGCTGGTGGCCGCCCAGGCGGGCTGGGCCCGTTCGGCGGCGCGGTACGCCTGGTCGATCTCCTCGGCGGTGGCGACCGTGAACGAGGCGAGCTTCTCCCCGCTGAAGGGGTCCAGGTCCACGATGTCCCAGGAGCCGGTGCCCGGCCGCCACCGGCCGTCGATGTACTGCTGGGCGAGTTCCGCGATCAAGGACATGCGATCCCTCTCGGCGTTGGTGAACACCTACTGACGGATCATCATCTTAATTGCGGCTCAGGTGCCTTGGAGGATCTCCGCCAGAAGTGCCCTGGTCTCCTCCTCCGACAGCGCCGCCGCCGAGACCCGCTCCAGCGCGGTCGCGTACTCGGCCACCTCGGCCGGCTTGTCCAGGTACAGCGCGGTGGTGAACTGCTCGACGTAGACCACGTCCGCCAGGTCCGGCTCGGGGAAGCACAGCACCGAGAACGCCCCGCTGTCCGCCGCCAGCGCGACCGTCCCCAGCGGCAGCACCCGCAGGCTGATCGTCCCGCGCAGCGACAGCTCCGACAGCCGCGCCAGCTGGGCCCGCATCACCTCCGGCCCGCCGCACGGGCGGCGCAGCGCCGTCTCGTCGACGATCAGCTCCAGCCGGGCCGTCGCCCCCTCGGCCAGGAAGCGCTCCTGCCGGCGCATCCGCACCGCCGCCCGGCGCCCGATCTCCTCCTCGGACGCGGCGGGGCTGCCGGCCCGCATCACCGCGTACGCGTACTCGGCGGTCTGCAGCAGGCCGGGCACGAACTGCACCTCGTAGCTGCGCACCAGGTTCGCCGCGTCCTCCAGGTTGAGGTACGTCTGGAACCAGCCGGGCACCACGTCTCCGTAACCGTGCCACCAGGACGGGGCGTTGGTGCCGCCGACCAGGCCGAGCAGGGCGCTGCGGGACTCCTCGTCGTCGACGCCGTACAGCGTCAGCAGGTCCGCCACGTCGCGCTGCTTGAAGCCGACCCGGCCGAGCTCCATCCGGCTGATCTTCGACTCCGAGGCGCGGATCGAGTAGCCGGCGTCCTCCCGGGTCACGCCGCGGGCCTCGCGCAGGCGCCGCAACTGGGCGCCCAACTGGATGCGACGCGCGGTCGCACCGCTGCCCGTCTGCAGGCCCGTCATGCAAACCCTCCGCCCCAGCAACGCCAGTGGACCCCGTGGGAAGCAGTCTGCCACTGGGCGACGACACTCCGCGAGGTCCTTCCGGCATTTGGCCAATCCGTTGTACAAACGACGGTTTCGACTCCGCTCAGGACAGCGCCGGCAGCACCTGCGCGAGATCGGCCCGGGAGCTCACCCCCAGCTTCGGGTACGCCTTGTACAGGTGGTGGCCGACCGTGCGGGCGCTCAGGAACAGCTGCGCGGCGATGTCCCGGTTGGACAGGCCGCGGGCCGCCAGCCGGACGATCTGCGACTCCTGCGGGGTCAGCCCGGCCACCGTCCGGGCCGGGCCGGCCGAGGCGGCGGCCGGGCCGCCGGTGGCGTCCAGTTCGGTGCGGGCCCGCTCGGCCCAGGGCACCGCGCCCAGCAGCCGCAGCGCCCGCTCGGCGGAGCGCAGCGGGGCCCGCGCCTCGGCCTTGCGGCGGGAGCGGCGCAGCCACTCGCCGTACAGCAGCTCGGTGCGGGCCAGCTCCCAGGGGCGGGGCTGCTCGGCGTGCCGGGCCAGCGCCCGCCGGTACAGCTCCCCGGCGAACTCGTCGGGGGCCAGCAGCGCGTGGCAGCGGTGCACCAGGGCGCGGGCCCACGGCCGGCCGGCCCGCTCGGCCCAGCGCTCGAACCGCTCCAGCGGCTCGGCGCACTCCTCGCCGCGGCGCAGCCGCACCGCGGCCTCCACCAGGTCGGGCACCGCCCGGACCGCGGAGACGTGGTGGGCCTGCGCGCCGCCGGTGAGCGCGGCCAGCTGCCCGTACGCGTCCTCGGCCCGCCCGGCGCCCAGGTCGAGCAGGCCCAGCGCCCAGCGGGCCCAGGGGGCGCCCGCGCCGCCCCGGGCGAAGGCCGCGGCGGCGTGCTCCCGGCAGGGCTCCGACTCGCCCCGGACGGCCGCCAGGTGGGCCAGGAAGCCGTGCAACTGGCCGGTCCACAGCGGCTGTCCGGTGTCCCGGGCCAGGCGCAGCGCCTCGGCGGCGTGGTCGGCGGCCGCGGCCGGGCGGCCCTCGAAGAGCTCGGCCTCGGCGAGGAAGAACAGCAGGGTGGGCAGCGTCCCGAAGGCGCCGCCCTCGCGGGCCTCCCGGACCAGCCGCCGGGAGAGGTCCAGCACCTCGGCGTCGTGTCCGGGCACCAGCCCGGCCCCGCAGGGCAGCACCAGGTCGACCGGGACGGCCGCCCCGGCCGACCGGGCCGCCCGCTCGGTCTCGGGCAGCGTCGGCCCGTCCCCGCCGCCCAGCGCGGCGCCCAGGTAGCGGGCCACCGGAGCCAGCGGGTCACCGGCCGGCAGCGGCAGCCCGGCGAGGGCCGCCAGGGTCTCCTGCACCGCCGGGAGCCCGTCGTACCAGGCGACGTGCACGGCCTGCACCAGGACGCGCGCCGCCGGGCCGGGGTGCTCGGCGGCGACCAGGGCGGCGGCCCCGGTCAGCCGCCGGTGCGCGGAGGCGTTCTCGTCGCGCCAGAACTCGGCGACGCCGCGGGCGAACAGCAGGTGCGCCCGGGTCACCGGGTCGGCGTCCGGCCGGTCGGCGGCGGCCGCGAGCCGCTCGGCCCGCCCCACCTCGCCCGCCTCCAGAGCCGCCTCCACCGCCTCCACCGTCCACCGGCGGGCCGCCGCCGGGTCCGGGCTGAGCCGGGCGGCCCGCTCGTAC
>NZ_JBHUWH010000599.1:0-4159 GCF_042670125.1 Kitasatospora sp. NPDC057198
GTCCGTCCCCTTCCGGGGCGGGCCGCGGCGGCGTCAGGCCGTGCGGGCGGGTCAGGCCAGGGTGGCGATCGCGTCGTTGAGGGTCTTCGACGGGCGCATCACGGCGGCGGCCTTGGCCGGGTCGGGCTGGTAGTAGCCGCCGAGCTCGGCGGGCTGGCCCTGGACGGCGATCAGCTCGTCGACGATGGCCTGCTCCTGCTCGGCCAGGGTCGCGGCGAGCGGGGCGAACGCGGCGGCGAGGGCGGCGTCCTCGGTCTGGGCGGCCAGCTCCTGGGCCCAGTACAGGGCCAGGTAGAAGTGGCTGCCGCGGTTGTCGATGCCGCCGAGGCGGCGCGAGGGCGACTTGTCCTCGTTGAGGAAGGTGCCGGTGGCGCGGTCCAGGGTGTCGGCGAGGACCTGGGCGCCGGCGTTGCCGGTGGTGGTGGCCAGGTGCTCGAAGGAGGCGGCCAGCGCGAAGAACTCGCCGAGCGAGTCCCAGCGCAGGTAGTTCTCCTTGACCAGCTGCTGGACGTGCTTGGGGGCGGAGCCGCCGGCGCCGGTCTCGAACAGGCCGCCGCCCGCCATCAGCGGGACGACCGACAGCATCTTGGCGCTGGTGCCCAGCTCCAGGATCGGGAACAGGTCGGTCAGGTAGTCGCGCAGCACGTTGCCGGTGACGGAGATGGTGTTCTCGCCGCGGCGGATGCGCTCCAGGGAGAGCTTGGTGGCCTCCACCGGGGAGAGGATCTGGATGTCCAGGCCCTCGGTGTCGTGCTCGGGGAGGTACTTGTTGACCTTCTCGATCAGCACGGCGTCGTGGGCGCGCTCGGCGTCCAGCCAGAACACGGCCGGGTCGCCGGTGGCGCGGGCGCGGGTGACGGCCAGCTTGACCCAGTCCTGGATCGGCAGGTCCTTGGTCTGGCAGGCGCGGAACACGTCGCCGGGGGCGACGGCCTGCTCCAGGACGGTCTCGCCGTTGGCGTCGACCAGGCGGACGGTGCCGGCGGCGGCGATCTCGAAGGTCTTGTCGTGGCTGCCGTACTCCTCGGCGGCCTGGGCCATCAGGCCGACGTTCGGGACGGAGCCGATGGTGGCCGGGTCGAGGGCGCCGTTGGCGCGGCAGTCGTCGATGGTGGCCTGGTAGACGCCCGCGTAGGAGCTGTCCGGCAGGACGGCGAGGGTGTCGGCCTCCTGGCCGTCCGGGCCCCACATGTGGCCGGAGGTGCGGATCATGGCCGGCATCGAGGCGTCGACGATGACGTCGCTGGGGACGTGCAGGTTGGTGATGCCCTTGTCCGAGTCGACCATGGCCAGGGCCGGGCCGTCGGCGAGCTCGGCGTCGAAGGACGCCTTGATCTCGGCGCCGTTGGGGAGCTTGTCCAGGCCGGCCAGGATGCCGCCGAGGCCGTTGTTCGGGTTGAGGCCGGCGGCGGCCAGGTCGGCGCCGAACGCGGCGAAGGTCTTCGGGAAGAAGGCGCGCACCACGTGGCCGAACAGGATCGGGTCGGAGACCTTCATCATGGTGGCCTTGAGGTGCACCGAGAACAGCACGCCCTCGGCCTTGGCGCGGGCGACCTGCGCGGCCAGGAACTCGTTCAGGGCGGCGGCGCGCATCACCGAGGCGTCGACGACCTCGCCGGCCAGCACCGGGACCTTCTCGCGCAGCACGGTGACGGTGCCGTCCTCGGCGACCAGCTCGATGCGCAGCGCGCCGTCGGCGGCGATGACGGTGGACTTCTCGGTGGAGCGGAAGTCGTTCGCGCCCATGGTGGCGACGTTGGTCTTGGAGTCGGCCGACCAGGCGCCCATCCGGTGCGGGTGGGTCTTGGCGTAGTTCTTGACCGACAGCGGGGCGCGGCGGTCGGAGTTGCCCTCGCGCAGGACCGGGTTGACGGCGGAGCCCTTGACCTTGTCGTAGCGGGCGCGGACGTCGCGCTCCTCGTCGGTCTGCGGCTCGTCCGGGTAGCCGGGCAGCGCGTAGCCCTGGGCCTGGAGCTCGGCGATGGCCGCCTTGAGCTGCGGGATGGAGGCCGAGATGTTCGGCAGCTTGATGATGTTGGCGCCGGGGGTCTTGGCCAGCTCGCCCAGCTCGGCGAGGGCGTCCGCGATGCGCTGGTCCTCCTGGAGGTACTCCGGGAAGACGGCGATGATCCGACCGGCCAGCGAGATGTCGCGGGTCTCCACGCTCACACCGGCGGTGGCGGCGTACGCCTGGACGACCGGCAGGAACGAGTACGTGGCGAGGGCGGGGGCCTCGTCCGTGTGGGTGTAGATGATGGTCGAGTCAGTCACCGTAGCTCCAGCTTCCACGTCTGCAACGTCTTGACGTCAAGATATCTCGTCCCGGGGGGATCTCCGCAACCAACCCCCCGGCCGGCGGCTCAATCGGCCTCGGCGCGGGCGGCGATGTTGCGGGCCATGCCGCCGAAGACCACGGCGTGGAACGGGGCGACCGACCACCAGTACGCCTGTCCGGCCAGGCCGTGCGGGTGGAACAGGGCGCGCTGGCGGTAGCGGGAGCCGGTGCCCTCGGGGGTGACGGTCAGTTCCAGCCAGGCCAGGCCGGGCAGCCGCATCTCGGCGCGCAGCCGCAGCAGCCGGCCGGGGTCGATCTCCTCGACCCGCCAGAAGTCGAGCGAGTCGCCGACCCGCAGCCGTCCGGGCGAGCGCCGGCCGCGGCGCAGCCCGACGCCGCCGGCCAGCCGGTCGAGCGCGCCGCGCACGGCCCAGGCGAGCGGGAAGGAGTACCAGCCGTGCTCGCCGCCGATGCCCTCCACCACCCGCCACAGCGCCTCGGGGGGCGCGGCGACGTACCGCTCGCGGACGTCCTGGTAGAGGCTGCCGCCGGCCCAGTCGGGGTCGGTGGGCAGCGGGTCGCTGGGGGCGCCGGGCAGCAGGGCGGAGGACCAGCGGGTGGCCACCTCGTCGTCGCGGATCCGGCGCAGCGCGAGTTCGACCGAGCGGTCGAAGCCGATCGGGCCGCCGGGCGGGTCGGGGATCCAGCGCTCGATGTCCCGTTCGGAGCGGACCACCTCGTGCCGCAGCGACTCCACCAGCGGCCGGGCCAGTCCGCCGGGGACGGGGGTGACCAGGCCGACCCAGTGCGAGGACAGGTTGGGGGTGAGCACCGGCACCGAGACGATCAGCCGGCGGCGCAGGCCCGCGATGCGGGCGTAGCGCTGCATCATCGCGCGGTAGGTGAGCACCTCGGGGCCGCCGACGTCGAAGACCCGGTCGGTGGCGGGGTCGTCGGGCAGGTGGGCGGCGCCGAGCAGCAGGCGCAGCACGTCGCGGACGGCGATCGGCTGGATCCGGGTGTCCACCCAGCGCGGGGTGACCATCACCGGCAGGCGCTCGGTGAGGTGGCGGAGCATCTCGAAGGAGGCCGAGCCGGAGCCGATCACCACGGCGGCGCGCAGTTCGGTGACGGGCACGCCGCCCTCGCGCAGGGCCCGGCCGGTGGCGACCCTGGAGCGCAGGTGCGGGGAGAGCCGCCCCTCGGGCAGGTCGGGCGGGACGAGGCCGCCGAGGTAGACGATCCGCCGGACGCCGGCCCGGGCGGCGGCCAGGCCGAAGGCGCGGGCGGCGTCCCGGTCGACGCGTTCGAAGTCGGGGCCGCTGCCGAGCGAGTGCACCAGGTAGTAGGCGACCTCGACGCCGTCGAAGGCCCCGTCCAGGGTGGCCGGGCGGGTGACGTCGCCGGTGGCGGTCTCCACGGCGGCCCGCCAGGGGTGGTCGCGCAGCCGGGCCGGGTCGCGCACCAGGCAGCGCACCTTCGCCCCGTCGGCCAGCAGTTCGGGCACCAGTCGCCCGCCGAGGTACCCGGTGGCACCGGTCACCAGACATCGCACGCCGTGTCCTCCCGTCCTTCCGCTCCGGCCCCCTCCGGTACTTCGGCGCCGCGCCGCCGCCGGATCGCCCCTCCAGCCTCGGCCCCCCGTGGACGCAGTGCCAAGCGGGTGTGGACCGGATGCCAATCCGGGCGGCCGGAACGGGGCTAGGTTGGGGGTCGTTCAGGGAAAGCCCCGCGCTCCACGGGGGCACCGGATACTCCCGATGTGGCGGGAGCTCCGATCCGGTGCCGGGGCGCGGCAGTGCCGCGGCGGGCTCCCACCCCGCCCGCACAAGCAGGTCGCCGGTCCGCACTGCGCTTCCCAAGCTCCGCCGTGCGGACCGGCGC
>NZ_JBHUWH010000600.1:0-4147 GCF_042670125.1 Kitasatospora sp. NPDC057198
GCCCTTACCTGGGCTCCCAGCCCGCCCCGCCCCCCTTGACCTGGGCTTGACCGTTCCCGGCCGCGGGCGGGTGCTCCTGGACGCGGCTACTTGACCACGACCGCGGCGGCCAGCTTGGAGAGCGGCTCGCCCAGCGCGTTCACCGCGTCCGAGAAGGTCTTGCGCTCGTCCTCGGTGACCTTGTCGTAGGAGGTGTAGGTGCCGTCGGCGGCCCGGTACTTGCCGAGCAGTTCGGTGATCTTCTCGAACTCGGCGTCCAGGGTCTTGGACAGCTCCGGGTCGTTCTCGGAGGCGACCGGCTTCAGCAGCTCGTACGCCTGGCGGGCGCCCTCGACGTTGGCGGCGAAGTCCGACAGGTCGGTGTGGCTGTAGCGGTCCTCCTCACCGGTGATCTTGTTCTTGGAGACCTCGTCGAGGAGTTCCTTGGCGCCGTTGGCCATGCCGGTGGGGGTGATCTCGGCGCCGGGGATGCGGCTCTGCCAGTCCTTCAGGTCGGTGACCAGCTGGGTGGCGAGGGTCTTCTCCTCGTCGCCGATCCTGCCGTCCACCCAGAGCGACTTCTCGATCCGGTGCCAGCCGGTCCACGCCTGGCCCTCCTCCAGGGCGTCCTCGCGGGTGTCGGTCTTCGGGTCGATGTCGCCGAAGCTCTCGGCCACCGGCTCGGTGCGCTCCCAGCCGACCCGGGAGGCGGCGAACAGCGACTTGGCCTTCTCCACGTCGCCGGCGGTGACGGCGGCGGCGAACTGCTCCACCACCGGGATGGTCGCGTCGGCCTGCTCCTGGGCGTACTTCCGGTAGTCGGTGACGGCCTGGGTCAGCCGGTCGTCCGCCTTGGCGGAGGCCGAGGCGCCGGCCGTGACGGTGATCTTCTGCCGGATGCCGTCGCCGGTCATGCCCGGCTTGCAGGCCACCTCGTAGGTGCCGGCCTTGATCTCGGCGTTGATGGTGACCTTGGTGCCGGGGCCGATGTTCTCCCGCTCGGTGACGATCTTGTCGCCGTCGGCGTACACGTACACCTCGGTGACCTTGCCGCCCTTGTTGGCCACGGCCAGCTCGACGTGCCCGGCCGGGAAGGCGGTCCTCGACAGCTCGCACTTGTCGTCCGTCGCCGTCACCTGCACCGGGCCGGCGGCGCCGTCCGCGGAAGCCTTGCCGTCGTCCTTCTTCGAGCACCCCACCAGCGCGGCACCCGCCACGGCGAGGACGAGGAACGCGGCGGCGGACGTACGGCGGGCGGGCATGCTCACTCCAGGGACGAGGGGACGCGGGGTCGGGCCGATGCGGCGGCCGCTCCGGGGAACCCCGGCGACCGCCCAGTAAGCTAAGGCATACCTTAGGTCTCCCGCCACGCCGGGTCGACATCCCGTGCCGGGGAAAGCCCGCCGGGCCCGCCGCCGCCACCGGTCATTTCCGGCCAACTCCCGTACCGCCGAAGGGACTTCGCTCACGCCGTGAACCCGGCTCCCGCGCCGCCTGTGACCGGAACCACTCGCCCCGGAACGCCGCCGGGGGCGCCGGGAGCCCGATCGCTCCCCGCGCCCCCGGCCCGGAAACCCCCCGCCGTCAGGGCAGGTTGCGGGCCATCACGATCCGCTGCACCTGGTTGGTGCCCTCGTAGATCTGGGTGATCTTGGCGTCCCGCATCATCCGCTCCACCGGGTAGTCCCGGGTGTAGCCGTAGCCGCCGAGCAGCTGCACCGCGTCCACCGTGATCTCCATCGCCACGTCGGAGGCGAAGCACTTGGCCGCGGCGCCGAAGAAGGTCAGGTCGCCGTCGGTGCGCTGCGACTTGGCCGCGGCCGCGTAGGTCAGCTGCCGGGCCGCCTCCAGCTTCATCGCCATGTCGGCCAGCATGAACTGGACGCCCTGGAAGTCGGCGATCGGCTTGCCGAACTGCTTGCGCTCCTTGACGTAGCCCTTGGCGTAGTCCAGCGCGCCCTGGGCGATGCCGAGCGCCTGGGCGGCGATGGTGACCCGGGTGTGGTCCAGGGTGCGCATCGCGGTGGCGAAGCCGGTGCCCTCCGCGCCGATCATCCGGTCGGCCGGGATGCGCACGTTGTCGAAGTACACCTCGCGGGTCGGCGAGCCCTTGATGCCGAGCTTCTTCTCCGGCGCGCCGAAGGAGACGCCCTCGTCGTCCTTCTCCACCACGAACGCCGAGATGCCCTTGGAGCGCTTCTCGGGGTCGGTCACCGCCATCACCGTGTAGTACTCGGAGACGCCCGCGTTGGTGATCCAGCGCTTGACGCCGTTGAGCACCCAGAAGTCGCCGTCGCGGACCGCCCGGGTGCGCATGCCCGCCGCGTCCGAGCCGGCCTCGGGCTCGGAGAGGCAGTAGGAGAACATGCCCTCGCCGCGGGCCAGCGCGCCCAGGTACTTGGCCTTGAGCTCCTCCGAGCCGGACAGCTGCACCGGCAGCGAGCCCAGCTTGTTGACCGCCGGGATCAGCGAGGAGGACGCGCACACCCGCGCCACCTCCTCGATCACCAGCACCGTGGCCAGCGCGTCCGCGCCCGCGCCGCCGTACTCCTCCGGCACGTGCACCGCGTGCAGGTCGGCGGCCTGCAGCGCGTCGAGCGCCTCCTGCGGGAAACGCCCCTCCTCGTCCACCGCCGCCGCGAACGGGGCGATCTTCGCCTCCGCCAGCGCGCGCACCGACTCCCGGAGCATGTCGTGCTCCTCGCCGAGCCGGTAGAGGTCGAAGTCCTGGGTCATGGCAGTCTCCTCGGTGTGGCACTCAGTACCCTCGATTATGCACACTCAGTGTCGTCCAGCCCACCCCGAACACCCTGTTCGGTGCTACCGTCCGGGTATGAGCGAGGTGCATGAGCAGGACCGCGCCGCCGGGGGCGGCGCGGCGCGGCCGACGATGCGGGACGCGCTGGTGGAGGCGGCGTTCGGGCTGTTCTCGGAGCGGGGCTTCGAGCAGACCACGATCGACGACATCGTCTCGCTCGCGGGCGTCGGCCGGCGGTCGTTCTTCCGGTACTTCCCCTCCAAGGAAGCGGTGGTGTTCCCCGACCACGACGGCTGCCTGGCCGACATGACGGCCTTCCTCGCGGCGGCCGACCCGGCCGGGGACCCGGTGGAGCAGGTGTGCGACGCGGCCCGGCTGGTGCTGCGGATGTACGCGGGCAACCCGGCCTTCTCGGTCGGGCGCTACCGGCTGACCAAGCAGGTGCCCACCCTGCGCATCCACGAGCTGTCCGTGGTCTGGCGCTACGAGCGCACCCTCGCCGGCCACCTGCGCACCCGGTACGCGGCCCGCTCGGACGGCGCGCTGCGCGCGGACGTGATCGCGGCCGCGGTGGTGGCGGCGCACAACTACGCGCTGCGCTCCTGGCTCCGCTCGGGCGGCGAGGGGGACGTGGGGGCGGCGGTGGACGAGGCGCTCCAACTGGTGGTCGACACCTGGGGCGACGGCGCCGACGGCGGCGCCGGCCCGGCCTCGCAGGACGACGAGGTGGTGGTGATGGTGGCCCGCCGGGGCACCCCGATGTGGCGGGTGGTGCAGGGCGTGGAGGCCGCCCTGGAGGGCTGAGCCCGCCCGGCCGCGCGGACCGGGCGGCGCACCGACCGACCGTCCGAACCGATTGGCACTGCGTACCTTTACATGAGGCACTGAGTGCCATACCTTCCTTCTGGCAGACGCCCCGACCGCACGCCCGCTCCCGGGCGGCGGTACGGCGGCGCACCCAGTCCCTCGGGAGGAGACGGCCATGACCCTCACGCTCGCCCCGTCCGCACCGCTCGCCCCGCAGCGGTTCACCCCCTTCCCCGCACAGCCCTTCCCCGCCCCGGCCCTCCCCGCGCAGCCCGCCGAGGCCGAACTCGACTACCGGAGCTGCCACTGGTGCCGCTCGGCCAGTTCGGCGGCCTGCCTGCTGTGCCCGGTGTGCGGCTCGGCGGACCTGGCGCCCGCCCGTGCCACCGGCCGGGGCACCGTACAGCGCCTGCTGCGGCCGACCCGCCGCGGCCCGCACCTGGGGCGGGCGTACCTGATCGTGCTCGACGAGGGCTTCACCGTGCAGGCGGCGGTGCTCGGCGGACTGCCGGGGGCGGTGCCGATCGGCGCCCGGGTGCACCTGGCGACCAGCGAGGAGGGCGGCCGGGTGCTGACCTTCCGCCTGGCCCCCCGGACCTGACC
>NZ_JBHUWH010000601.1:0-4141 GCF_042670125.1 Kitasatospora sp. NPDC057198
CCTCGGGGCCGGGTGCTCGTCCGTCGGTGCCCGTCAGTGCCTGTCGGTACCCGCCTGTCGATACCCGTCAGTGCCCGGCGGCACCGGCGGGAACAGCACCGGCGGGAACAGCACCGGCAGGCACGGCACCGGCGGGCACGGCACCGGAGGCGATGTCCGGCGCGGTGAGGCTCATCGTGGTGGGGCCCTCGCGGCGGTCGGCGAGCAGGTGCAGGCGCTGGACGCCCTCGGCGCCGGGCTCGCCCAGCGGGGCCAGGCAGGCGCACGGGTCGTTGGCGAAGCCCGCGAACCGGTAGGCGATGTCCATCATCCGGTTGCGCTCGGTCTGCTTGAAGTCGGCGACCAGGTGGACGCCGGCCCGGGCGGCCTGGTCGACCAGCCAGTTGAGCAGGACGGCGCCGGCGCCGAAGGTGACGACCCGGCAGGAGGTGGCGAGCAGCTTGAGGTGCCAGACGTCGGGGTGGCGCTCCATCAGCAGCACGCCGACGGCGCCGTGCGGGCCGAACCGGTCGCTCAGGGTGACGGTGAGGACCTCGTGGTCGGGGTCGGCCAGCAGGCCGCGCAGGGCAGCGTCGGAGTAGTGGACGCCGGTGGCGTTCATCTGGCTGGTGCGCAGGGTGAGTTCCTCGACCCGGGAGATGTCCTCCTGGTCGGCGCGCTTGATCTCCATGACCAGTTCGAGGGTGCGCAGGAACTCCTCGTCGGGGCCCTTGAAGGTGTCCTTCTCGGCGTCCCGGAGGAAGCCGGCCTGGTACATCTCGCGGCGGCGCCGGGAGTCGACGGTGACGATCTCGGGGCTGAACTCGGGCAGGCCGGTCAGTTCGCCGGCCTGGTCGGCCCGGTAGCAGCGGACCTCGGCGGCGTGGTAGTTGACCTCGGCGCGCTCGGAGGGCAGGTCGTCGATGAAGGCGATGGTCTTCTCGGCGAAGTTCAGCCGCTCGGCGATCGCCCGGACGGCGTCGGACTTGCGGCCCCAGCCGATCTGCGGGTACACGAAGTACTCGGCGAGGCCGAGGTCCTCCAGGCGCTTCCAGGCGAGGTCGTGGTCGTTCTTGCTGGAGACCGAGTGCAGGACTCCCCGGGAGTCCAGTTCGACGATGGTGTCGCGGATTCCGGGGAACAGCTCGACGTTCGGGTCCTCCAGCAGGGTGCCGTCCCAGACGGTGTTGTCCAGGTCCCAGACCAGGCACTTCACGATGGTTGGCTTCTCAGCCACGGGGTTCTCCTACCAGCGTCGTTCGGATGGTGGTCGGATGGCGGTGGTCGGCGGGCGCGGGGGTCAGTCGACGAGCGCCAGCGCGTGATCGGCCAGGATCAGCCGGCAGATCTCGTTGCTGCCCTCGATGAGCTCCATGAGCTTGGCGTCGCGGAACGCCCTGGCCACCACGTGCCCGTCGGCGGAGCCGGTCGACCCGAGGAGCTGGACCGCGGTGGCGGCGCCCCGGGCGGCGTGGCCCGCGCTGACGTGCTTGGCGAGGACGGCGGCCAGTCCCATGTCGGGGGCGGCGGCGTCCCACTGGGCGCTGGCGTGTTCGCAGACCCGCTGGGCGACCTGTTCGGCGGCCAGCAGGTCGGCGAGGTGGCCGCGGACGAGCTGGTGCTCGGCGAGCGCGGTGCCGCCCTGCCGGCGGTGCTTGGTGTGCCGGGTGGCGGCGGCCAGGCAGGCCCGCAGGATGCCGGCGCAGCCCCAGGCGATGGAGACCCGGCCGTAGGACAGGGCGGTGGTGAAGAGCATCGACAGCGGCTGCCCGCCGCCGCCCAGCACGTGGTCGGCGGGCAGCCGGACGTTGTCGAGGCGGATGTTGGCGTGTCCGGCGGCCCGGCAGCCCATCGGGTGGGGCACGAGTTCGACGTGCACGCCGGGGGCGTCGACGGGGACGACCGCGGCGGCGGCGCCCTCGCCGTCGCCGTGCCGTCCGATGACCAGGACGAAGTCGGCGTAGCGGGTGCCGGTGACCCACTTCTTCTCGCCGTCGATGACGTAGCCGTCGCCGTCGGCCTTGATCCTGGTCCGCATGGCGGCCAGGTCGCTGCCGGCGTCGGGTTCGCTGAAGCCGACGGCGGTGAGCTTGCCGCCGGTCAGTTCGCCCAGGAAGCGGCGTCGCTGGTCGCGGTCGCCGAAGCGCTGCACGGTCCAGGCGACGATGCCCTGCGAGGTCATGATCGAGCGCAGCGAGCTGCACAGGGTGCCGACGTACGCGGTGAGTTCGCCGTTGTCGCGGCTGCTGAGCCCGCGGCCGCCGTGGGTCGCCGGGACCTGCGCGCAGAGCAGTCCCTCGGCGCCGAGGGTGCGCAGCAGGTCGCGCGGGAGTTCGCCGGTGACGTCCCAGTGGGCGGCGCGGGTGCCGACGAGCCCGCCGATCAGGGCGCGCTCGTCGGCGAGGCCGTCAGGCATTGCCGGCCGTTCCGTCGTCCTTGAGGCGGAGCACCAGGGCGGCCATGCCGGTGACGGTGCGGAAGTTGTCGAGCTTGAGGTCGGCGCCGACGATGGCGATGTCGTAGGCGTCCTCGAGGTGGACGACGAGCTGCATCGCGAACATCGAGGAGACCACGCCGGAGGCGAACAGGTCCTGGTCGAGCTCGATGTCGGTCTTGATGCGCTCGGTGAGGAAGCCGAGGATCTCCTTCTGGAGGGTCTCGGTGCTCAGCGGGGTGCTCGCGTGCACGGTCATGACGCGACCTTTCCGTAGTCGTAGAAGCCCCGGCCGGTCTTCCGGCCGAGGTGGCCGTCCCGCACCTTCTCGAGGAGCAGGTCGCAGGGGCGGCAGCTTTCGTCGCCCCGGCGCTCGTAGAGCACGTTGAGCGAGTCGACGAGGTTCTCCAGGCCGATCAGGTCGCCGGTGCGCAGCGGGCCGGTGGAGTGGCCGAGGCAGCCCTCCAGGAGGCCGTCGACGACCTCGACGGAGGCCACGCCCTCCTGGACGAGCATGGCGGCGGTGTTGATCAGCGGGTGCAGCAGGCGGTTGATGACGAAGCCCGCCGAGTCGTCGATGACCAGGGACTCCCGGCCGAGGACGGCGAGCAGTTCCACGGCCCGCTCCAGGACGCCGGGTTCGGTGCGCGGGCCGCGGATCACCTCGACCATCTTGATCATGTACGAGGGGTTCATGAAGTGGACGCCGACGAGTTCCTCGGGGCGGTCGATCCACTCGGCCATCTCGTCGATCGGGATGCACGAGGTGTTGGAGATCAGCACGGTGCCGGGGGCGACGGCGCGGGAGACGGCGGTGAGCACCTCCCGCTTGACCTTGTCGACCTCGGTGACGGCCTCGACGACGGTGGTGGCGTCCGCGATCGCGTCCAGCGAGACGCTGGTGGTCAGGGTGCCCTGCGGGCGGCCCTCGGGCAGGACTCCCATCAGCTGGGCGTGCCGCAGCTTCTGCCGGATGGTCTTCCGGGCGGTGGCCAGCACGTCCTCGTCCAGGTCGACCAGGACGACGGGGACGCCGTGGCCGAGGGCGAGGGCGGAGATGTTGGTGCCCATCACGCCGGCGCCGATGATGGCGAGGCGGTGCTCCTGATATGCGGTCATGGGTTCTTCCCTGCGGGTTGGTGAGCCGGTTCCTTGGCCGGCCGGCCCGGACGGGCGGCGCGGTGGTACGGGGTGCTGGTACGGGGTGGTGGTGCGCGGATGGTGGTGCGCGGTGGTGCTCGAGTGGTGGTGCGGGGCCGCTCGCCGGAGCGGGTGCGTTCAGGCGCGCAGCCGGGCGGCGAGGGCGGTCGGGGTGGGGTGCTTGAACACGTCGCCGAGTTCGAGGGCGGTGCCGGTGAGTTCCTCGACCTTCTGGGCCAGGACGGCGGCGAGCAGCGAGTGGCCGCCGGAGGCGAAGAAGTCGGTGTGGGCGGTGGCCTCGGTGCCGGTGAGCAACTGCTGCCAGATGCCGACGAGTTCCCCGAGCAGGGGGTCGTTGCCGGGGTCGGGCGCCTCCCGGTCGGTGTCCTGGTCGAGCGCCTTGCGGGCGAGGGCGAGCAGCGCGTCGCGGTCGGGGCGGCCGTCCGGGGTGCGGGGCAGGGCGGTCCGGCGCAGGAGCGTCCAGGGGGTGTCGGGGAGGTCGGGGGTGCCGTCGGGGGTCTCGGCGACGGCGACGACGGTGTGCCCGCCGTCGGGCCGGGGCCCGGCGAGGGCGGCGGCGGCGGTGAC
>NZ_JBHUWH010000602.1:0-4137 GCF_042670125.1 Kitasatospora sp. NPDC057198
GCCTCGCGCAGCGGGGCGTTGACGTCGACGTTGGTGGTGCCGTGGCCGGTGGCGGCGCCGTCGAGGCCCTCGGGCAGGACGTCGAGCCGGGCGTGCACGCCGCCGCAGCCGGAGAAGGACTCGAAGCGCAGCCGGTCGCCGTCGGCGGTGACCACGGGGTCGAGCGAGGCGGCGCCGGTGGGCCGGTGGTAGCGGGCGGCGGCCACGTCGGCGACGGCGAGCAGCGCGGCGGCCGCGGCGTCGGGGTGGCGCAGCGCGCCGGTGAAGAACCGGGGGTGCTCGGCCGCGCCGTGCGGGGTGGCGCCGCCGCCGGTGGCGAGGTCCAGCCGGCTGGGGCTGAGCGCGGAGGGTCGGAGGTAGCGCAGGGCGTGCACGGCCGTGGTCATGGGCGGAACGCTAGCCCCCGGCCCCGACAGCACCGCGGCCGTACCCCCGCGACCGCGCCCCGCGGCCGTACGCCGACCGAACCGCCGCACCGCCCCGCAACCGCACCCCGCGACCGTACGCCGACCACACCGCCGCACCGCCGCAGCACCTCGCAACCGCGCCCCGGGCGTGACGGGCCCCACAGCCGCCGCCGACTGCAACGTGTTCTAGCATGATCCGGGTGACCGATCCCGCCGCCCCGATCCCCGACTCCTCCACCGGTCTGCGCTCCTTCGCGGAGCTGCTCGGCATCGAGGAGCTGGAGGAGAACCTGTTCCGGGGCCGCTGCCACGCGGGCGCCCCGCTGCGCGCGTTCGGCGGCCAGGTCGCGGCGCAGGCGCTCACCTCGGCCGGGCGCACGGTGGACCCGGGCCGCCGGGTGCACAGCCTGCACGGGTACTTCCTGCGGCCGGGCGACCCGCGCCGTCCGATCGTCTACCAGGTGGACCGGGCCCGGGACGGCCGCTCGTACGCGACCCGCCGGGTGTCGGCGGTGCAGCGCGGCGAGGTGATCTTCACGATGTCGGCCTCGTTCAAGCACCCGGAGGCAGCGGGCGACCGGCAGCGCACGATGCCGCCGGTGCCGGGCCCGGAGGAGCTGCCGGACCCGTACCTGGCCTGGGAGCGGGACGCACCGGAGGAGTTCGCGAACGCGGCGGTCTTCCGCGCGCTGCGGATGCGCTTCGTCCCGGCGGACGCGCCCGGCCTGCCGCCGGAACTGCCGGGCGTCCCGCAGCAGTTCGTCTGGCTGCGGACGGACCGCCCGCTGCCGGGGGACGATCCGCTGCTCCAGGTCTGCGCGCTCACCTACCTGTCCGACCTGACGCTGGCCTCGACCGCGGCCCTGCACCTCCAGCCGCACCGGGTGCACCGGGTCGAGGAGCCCCGGGTCTCGCTGGCCTCGCTGGACCACGCGATGTGGTTCCACCGCCCGTTCCGCGCCGACGAGTGGCTGCTGTTCGCCCAGCGCAGCCCGTCGGCCTCGGACGGCCGGGGGCTGGCGATGGGCGAGTTCTACGACCGGGACGGGGTGCTGGTCGCCTCCGCCGTCCAGGAGACCCTGCTCCGCGAGCTGCACCGCAAGCCCCGGCACTGAACCCCGGCACTGAACCCCGTTGCCGGGCCCCGCCGCTGAACCCCGGCGCCGAACCCCGGCGCCGAACCCTCCGGGCGGGTTGACGGGCCGTCGTCACCCACTGGTGACCTCTCGCGTCATACCGCGGCGTGGAGCCGCCACGTATCATGGTTCGGGTGACCAAGGTTGACCTGTCACCTCGTCCGGTGGAGGCGATGTCCCCCCGTCAGCTCGAACGCCGCGGCTCCCTCCTGTCCGCCGCCCTGGCCCTGGTGACCGAGATCGGCGTGGAGCGGCTCCAGATGAAACAGGTGTCGGAGCGTTCTGGCGTGGCCCTCGGTACCGCGTACCGGTACTTCTCGTCGAAGGACCACCTGCTCGCCGCCGCGATAGCGGACTGGCACCGGCTGCTGCTCGCCGACCTGGTCGGCGAGGTGGGGGCGGGGCGCAGTGCCTCGCCGACCGAGCGGGCGGTGCGGTTCGTGCGGCGGGGGATGCGGGCGTACCAGCGGCAGCCGGAGCTGGCCCGGTTGCGGGTGGCGGTGGCGACGTCCACGGACCCGTTCGCCAGTGAGGCGCTGCAGGGCCTGGCTCGGGCGGACCGGGCGGCGCTGGGGGCGGTGATGCCGGAGGTCCCGCCGGCCCCCGGGGAGCTGGTGCGGCACATGGTGGGGCACGCCTGGCAGGGCGAGTTGACGGCCTGGGTGACCGGCCGGACGACGCTGGACGACGCCCGCAACCGGCTGGAGGAGATGGTCCGGCTGGTGCTGACGCCGTACGAGCCGCCGCCCGTCCCGACCGCCTGAGCGGCACGCCCGCAGCGGCACACCCGGCGCTCCCGCCCGAGCGGCGCGCCCGGCGCGCCGCGTCACCGACCGGCCCGGCCTGTGGACATAGTTCCTGCTATGTCCACATCTGCCCAGCCCCCGACGGAGCATCAGAACCCTGCACCTGAACCGGACTCCTTCCCGCTGGACCGGGTGGTGTTCGGGGTCGGCGCGGCCGCCGTACTGGGGGTGGTGGCCTGGGGGGTGTTCGCGGAGGACTCGCTGGGCCGGGCCTCGGACGCGGCGCTGGCCTGGGTGCTGCACAACTTCGGCTGGCTGTTCGTGGTCGCCGCGGACGTGTTCCTGCTGCTCGCCGTCGTCATCGCGGTCAGCCGCTTCGGCCGGATCCCGCTGGGCCGGGACGGCGAGCGGCCGGAGTTCTCCACGCTGGCCTGGATCGCGATGATGTTCTCCGCCGGGATGGGCATCGGCCTGCTGTTCTACGGCGTCGGCGAGCCGCTGCAGCTGTACGCGCAGCCGCAGCCGGGTTCCGGCCTCGAGCCGCAGACCCCGGCGGCGGCGCAGCGGGCGCTGGAGTTCTCGCTGTTCCACTGGACGCTGCACCCGTGGGCGATCTACGCGGTGGGCGGCCTGGCGCTGGCGTACACCACCTTCCGCAAGGGCCGGGGCAACCGGATGTCGGCGGCGTTCGTGCCGCTGATCGGCGAGCGCGGGGCGAACGGCTGGCAGGGGCGGCTGATCGACCTGCTGTCGGTGTTCGCGACGGTGTTCGGTTCGGCGACCAGCCTGGGCCTGGGCGCGATCCAGGTGGCGGGCGGCCTGGGCTACGTGGCGGACGTCCGGGCCACCGAGGGCGTGGAGCTGGTGGTGATCGCGGCGCTGGGCAGCGCGTTCGTGCTGTCGGCGATGTCGGGCGTGCACCGCGGCGTGAAGTGGCTGTCGACCACCAGCGTGGTGCTGGCCTGCCTGCTGATGGTGTTCGTGTTCGTGGTCGGCCCGACGGTCTTCGTGCTGGACGCGCTGCCCTCGACGGTCGGCGGCTACCTGTCCGACCTGGCGGTGCTGGCCACCCAGACCGGGGCGTTCACGGACGAGGACTGGCTGGGCAGTTGGACGGTCTTCTACTGGGCGTGGTGGCTGTCCTGGGCGCCGTTCGTCGGCACCTTCATCGCCCGGATCTCCCGGGGCCGCACGGTGCGCCAGTTCCTGGTGGGCGTGCTGCTGGTGCCCAGCGGGGCGACGGCGGTGTGGTTCGTGGTGATGGGCGGCTCGGCGATCCGGCTGCAGAGCACCGGCGCGGCCGACCTGGTGGCGACCATCCCGCGCGGCGCGGACGCCGGGCTGTTCGAGATGCTGAAGGCGCTGCCGCTGGGGGCGGTGACCAGCGTGATCGCGGTGCTGCTGGTGATGCTGTACTTCATCACCTCCGCCGACTCCGCCTCCCTGGTGCTGGGTTCGCTGTCCTCCGGGGGCGCCCTGCACCCGCGCACCTGGCTGGTGGTGGCCTGGGGCGTGCTGATGGCGGCCGTGGCCGCGGCGCTGCTGCTGGCGGGCGGGCTGACGGCGCTGCAGAACGCCACCATCCTGGTCGCGCTGCCGTTCGTGCTGGTCATGCTGGGGCTGTGCCTGGCCCTGGTGCGCGAGCTGCGCACCGACCCGGCGGCCGGGCTGCCCCAGTCCCACCCCGCGCACGGCCTGCGCGACGCGGTCGGCGCGAGCGTCGGCGAGGAATACCCCGAGCGGTCTCGCCCGCAGGAGTGAACCCGCGGTCCCCGTACCGCCCCGCAGCGCCCCCGGCCCGGCCCGACAGCCCGTGCGGCGTCCGGCCCGAGCCCCAATTCCCAAGCC
>NZ_JBHUWH010000603.1:0-4112 GCF_042670125.1 Kitasatospora sp. NPDC057198
TCTTCTCTCTCTCTACTCCCTGGCTTCCGGTTGTGGGGGGGGGGGGGGGGGGGGGGGGGGGGGGGGCGCGGGGGGGGGGGGGGGGGGGGGGGGGGGGGGGGTCCGGGGGGGGGGCCGGGGCCGACCGGCCGTCGCGGCGCGGGTGGGCGCCGGTGGCGTCGGTCCAGTACGTCTCGTCGGGGTACGGGTCGGTGGTGACCGCGGCGGCCGTCCGGCCGTGCTCGCGCGGGGCGACGTGGACGGCCGCGGCAAGGTCGAGCGCCCGCGCGGCGGGTCCACCGGCGGGCGGCGCCCTGTCGGGGCGGGCCGGGTCAGGCGTCCCGGTCCCAGTCGTGGAGCTGGTGGAAGAGAACGGCGTCGCCCTCGGGGCGGAGGTCGTCGATCGGGGTGCGGCCGTGGAGGACCGCGAGCAGCTCGGCGGCGGTGCCGCGGAGGGTGGCGTCCGGGGCGGCGGCGGGAGCGGTGCGGGTGATCCGGGCGCCGGCCGGGGAGAGGACGAGGTACCAGTCGGGGCCCTCGGCGGTCCGGAAGGCGAGGGTGGCGGGGGTGTGCGGCCAGGGGACGGTGGTGGCGCAGCAGGTGCGGAGGAACCACTCGATGCCGTCCAGCGCGGCCTCGGCCGGGACGGTGGCGGGCAGGCCGGCCGCGAGCTGGGCGTCGTAGGTGTGCACCGCCGTCTCGCCGAGGCGCTGGCGGGCGGCGGCCGTGGTGTCCCGCGGCGCCTGGGCTGGCTCCCACCAGGCCCAGCAGGGGACGTCCGGGCCGACCGTGCGGAGAGCGCCGAGGAGCCGCTCGGTGGCGGACGTGAACCAGGCGATCAGGGCTTCGCGCTCGGCCGGCGCGGCCTCGGTGGGCCGGGGCGGACGCGTCTCGGTCGGGCCCGCGACGACGGCACCCGCCCAGAAGAGCTGCCCCCAGCCGAGGTGCTGGGCCAGCCCGTGCAGCGTCCAGTCGGGGCAGGTCGGGACCTTGGCGCTGAGGTCGGGGGCGGCGGCGAGTGCGTCGCGGAAGGCCGCGGAGCGGTCTTCGAGCAGGCTCAGCAGGGCCGGGAAGTCAAGATCGGTGGACACGGCTGACTGTCTATCACCGACTTTCCGGCGGGTGGAAGCGAATATCCGGCGACCGGGAACCCGGGAGGGGGGCCGGGCGAACGGGGGGTCGGCCATGTCCGTTCGGCCGTCGGCTCGTTGGGGGTGTGTGGGGAAGAGAGCGCCGTGGTTGGTGTCGGACGACTTGTGGGAGCGGATCGAGCCGCTGCTGCCGGTGCGGCGGCAGGGGCTCGGGCGGCCGTCGGCGAAGGACCGCGGGTGCCTGCAGGGGATCCTGTTCGTGCTGCACACCGGGATCCAGTGGGAGTGGCTGCCGCAGGAGTTGGGGTTCGGGTCGGGCATGACGTGCTGGCGGCGGCTGCGGGACTGGCAGGAGGCCGGGGTCTGGGACCGGTTGCAGCGGGTGCTGCTGGACGAGTCGTACCGGGCGGGCGAGTTGGACTGGTCCCGGACGGTGATCGACGACTCGCGGCAGCGGAGCCGGGGCGGTCGCTGACCCGCCGGGTGCCCGGCCGGGTGTTTCGGAGGTGCCGCGCGGGTCGGACCGTCCCCGGGTGCCGTCCGGTGACGGTGTCGCGGGATGATCCGGCACATGGTTGATGTGATCTTCTTCGATCTGGACGGCACCCTGGTCGATCACCGCACGGCGGTCTTCGCGGCGATCGGCCGGATCGTCCGGGAGTCGCCCGGCGCGACGGCGGGGCCGGAGGAACTGGCGCAGGCGTGGTGGGAGTTGGAGGCTCGCCACATGGGAGAGTACCTGGGCGGTACGTGCTCATTCGCCGAGCACCACCGGCGCCGCGCCGCGTCCTTCCTGCCGCTGCTGGGCGAGCCCGTCCCCGGGGGCCCGGCGCCGCTGGACGCCTGGATCGCCGAGCGCTACCTCCCGGTGCTGGAGGACTCCTGGCGCTGCTACCCCGACGTCCTGCCCGGCCTGGACGCCCTCGACCGGCTGCCGCGCCCGCCCCGGAAGGTCGTCCTCACCAACGGCGACCCCGGGCAGCAGCGCGCCAAGCTGGCCCGCTTCGGCCTGCTGGAGCGCTTCGAGGCCGTCCTGACCCCGACCGAACTGGGAGCCGCCAAGCCCGCCTCGTACGCCGCCGCCTGCCGGTGGGCGGGGACCGCTCCCGAGCGGGCGGCCAACGTCGGTGACGTGCTGTCCGGCGACGTCACCGCGGCCGGGGCGGCCGGGCTGACCGGCGTCTGGCTGGACCGCGGCGTCGACTTCGTCACCGGCGCCCCGTCCCCGGTGGCGGAGGCGTCGGTGCTCCGGATCGAGGCGCTGACCGGCCTGGCCGAACTGGCCGAACTGGCCGGGCCCGGTGGGCCGTTGGCGCGTCCTTGATCCGGCCGGGCCGCGCGTGTCCGCGCCGGCGGGTTCCGGCCCCGCCGGCCCCGGTCCGGCCCCGGTCCGATTCCGTCCGGTTCCGTCCGGCTCCCCCGCGGGCCGTTCGGACGGCGGTCCGGGGCGGTCTCGACCGGGTGGAGCAGGCCACGCCCCCCGGGCGGGCGCCACGCCGTACGGGCAGCGGTCGGCGCCTCGGCGGGCGGTCAGAGCTGGTCGGCGATCCGTCCGCCGAGCTGTTCGAGGAACTCCCGCAGGCTCGCTGCGGCGACGGTGAAGTCGGCGGACCAGGAAGCCGCGGCGGACTTCCAGATCCGCCCGCTGCCGCCGATCGCGAACAGGCGGCCGCCGCCGTCGCTGGCGAACACCGGTGCGATCCGCTCGCCGTCGACCGGTGCGAGACCGTACTCGCGGAAGTGTGCCGCCACCGTCGCGGGCGAGTGGACGAAGTACCCGCTGTCGACGTCGGGCAGGGAAACCTCGGCGATCACCCGGTGGAGCGTGGCCAGGTCGGCGGGGATCGGTGTCAGCTCCGCGAGCGCGCTCGCCGCCCGGTGGCCGTCGGCGGTCGCGAGCGCCACGGCGTTGTCGCCGGGCGGGAAGCCGTGCGTCGGGAGGAACGACCGCATCAGCGCCGCCAGCGCCGCGTCGGCCTGCTCGCACCAGGACCGGACCCACTCCGGCTCCAGCCGCTCACCTGCCACGCCTCCCCCTCGCCTGCGCGTGCGCCCCGCCGGCACGGGCCCGGAAGAACATAGCGGAACGCGGCGGCGGCCCTCCGGCCCGGAGGGCCGTCGGACGGGTTCCCGCCGACTGCCCGGAAGCGACACCGGAAACGGCTCCGGGCAAGGTCGGTGACGACCGGTCGGGCCGACGCGGGAAGCGGTCCGGCACCACGGTTCAGCCGCAGCCGCCCCGCGCCGGCTCCCCCACAGGCTCCTCGGCTCCCGATCGGGGCGCCCGGTTGCACTACAGTCCGGTGTGCGCCCGCCGCGCGAGCGGGCGCCACCGTCGATCGGGGGGAGCCGGGTCCGGATGAACGACAACGTGCACGGCGGGGCGGAACCACCGCGGCCTGCCGTGGAACCCGCGGGCACCGCTGTTCCGGTACGCACTCCCGACGCCGGCAGCCGGGCGGGCCGGTGGGCGTCCGTGACGTCGAGCGATGCCGAGGTCGCGATCGCGGCCGCCCTCGCCGGGGCCGAGATCGTCCGGCGCGACTACGGCGCCGAGCACGAGCGCACCATGAAGTCGGCGACCGACTTCGCGACGCGGACGGACCTCGACGCGGAGGAGGCCATCCTCGACGTCCTCTCCCGGGCCCGCCCGCTCGACGCCCTGCGCGGCGAGGAGAAGGGCGACGCGGGCTCCGCGACCGCTCCTCGTCGATGGCTGGTGGACCCGCTGTGCGGCACCCTCAACTTCGCGGCCACGACGCCGCTCGTGGCCGTCAACGTCGCCCTGTCCGAGGCCGGCGCGGTCACGGCCGCCGCGGTCGCCGACCCGATCGCCGACGAGCTCTTCTGGACCGACGGCGAGCACGCCTTCTTCGGCGGCTCCTCCCGACCGCGGTCGGCCTCCCCAGCAATCCCCTCGGCCGTCTCGGGGCTGGTCGACGTCAACTGCGACGGGCCCACGGACCGCGCGTTCGTCGGCGGCGGGCTCGTCGCCGACCCCCGGCTGCGCCGGTCGTTCGGCCCGCGCGTCCTGTCCTCCAC
>NZ_JBHUWH010000604.1:0-4096 GCF_042670125.1 Kitasatospora sp. NPDC057198
CGGCCGCCCCGCGCCGCCCGGCCGCCGAGCGGCCCGCCCCGCGCTGCCGCACCCGCCGCGGCCGCGCCTCCGTCCCGGCCCGGGTGCTCGCCGCCCGCCGCCCCGCCGCGGACCGCCCCGCCCCGTACGACACCCACGTGCTGCCGCCGCTGCCGTGCCCCGTCCTGCCGTGCCCCGTCCTGCCGTGCCCCGTCCTGCCGGGCCCCGCCGTCGACACGGTGCCCGACCTGGACGCCGAGTGCGGCCGCGGCCTGTTCCTGATCCACGCCCTGGCCGACCGCGTCCAGCTCCGCACCCACCCGCTGCGCGGCGCCACCGTCAGCTTCGACAAGCTGCTCACCCCGGGGCCGGCCGCCGCCCTGCTGCGCACCGCCTCCTGAGCGGCCGCGCCCCGACCGTTCGTGTCCGACCCCGGCTCCGACCCCGGGCGTCTCACGCTCCGAAACTCGCTGGCGGTGCGTCCCCGGCCCCCGGTTAAGGTCTAGACCGGCCACCGGAGGGGACCATGACCACCACTGCCGCGGAGCCTGCCTCCGCATCCCGTCGCGCGCTGTCCCGGATGGGCAGCGCCTTGCAGGGGCGGGACTTCCGCCTCTGGTTCTACGGCCAGCTGACGTCCGCGTCCGGCGCTCTCGCGCAGGGCGTCGCACTGTCCTGGATGATTCTCGAACTCACCCACAACGCCGTCTGGTTGACCGTCCAGACGGCCTGCGCCTGGGGCCCGACGCTGGTTCTCGGCCCGTGGGCCGGCGCGCTGGTCGACCGCTCGGACCGGCGCCGCCTGCTGCTGGTCACCCAGAGCCTGATGATGGCCGTCAGCCTGGCCCTGGCCCTGATCGCGGCCTTCGGCGGGATCCGGCTGGGAGTGCTGCTGGCCCTCTCCCTGTGCACCGGGCTGATCACCACCGTGGACGCCCCGGCCCGCCAGGTCTTCGTGGTCGACCTGGTCGGCTCCGGCGCGGTGGCCAGCGCCGTCGGGCTCTGGGAGGTCGCGCTCAACGGCTCCCGGGTGATCGGCCCCAGCATCGCGGGCGCCCTGCTCGCCTTCAGCGGCCCCGGGTTCTGCTTCGCCTTCAACACGCTCTCCTACCTCGCGCCGATGTTCGCCCTGATCAAGCTCCGCCCGGCCGGCGGCGGCCCGCGCCGCGGACCCGCCAAGGCGCCCGCGGCGAAGGCCCGCGACGGACTCTCCTACGCCTGGCGCTCCCCGCTGATCCGCGGCCTGCTGCCGATGTCCGCCGCCAGCGGCCTGATCTTCTCGATGGGGCTCACCCTGCCGCCGCTGGTCAGCTACTCGCTGCACGCGGGCGGCGGCGGGTACGGCCTGCTGATGGCCGCGTTCGGCGTCGGCGGCCTGCCCGGCGCGCTGCTGGCCGCTGCCTCGCCCGAGCCCACCCCGCGCCGGGTGCGCACCCTGGCGCTGGCCACCTCCGCCGCGATCCTGCTCACCGCCCTGGCGCCGAACCTCTACCTCGCGGTGCCCGGCATGGTCGCCGTCGGCCTCACCTCGATCTGGTTCATCGCCACCGCGAACACCTTGGCCCAGCTGCGCTCCGCCCCCGAGATGCGCGGCCGGGTGATGTCCCTGTGGGGCAGCGCGATGACCGGCACCCTCCCGCTCACCGGTCTCGCCGTCACCTTCGTCGCCCAGCACGTCGACGCCCGGATCGGCTTCTCGATCTCCGGCGCGGCCCTGCTGCTGGCCACCCTGGCGGCCTGGCGGGCGCTGCGCCCGAACGTCTGACCCGCCGCTGAGCCGCTGCTGACCCGTTGCTGAGCGGCCGCTGAGCCGCCGAGCGGAACGGGGCGACGCGGGGCGGCGCGGGGCGCGGAACGGGGTACGGAGTACGGGCCGGGACGTCGAGAACGGCGTCCCGGATCCGACCGTGTACGGAAGGACGACCGTCCCGCGCCGCGAGGAGCCCGCCGTGGCGTACCTGCTGCAACTGCACTTCAGCCGGGACGACACCCCCGTCCCGCCGATCCCCACCTGGAGCCCGGAGCCCGGAGCCCGGAGCCCGGAGCCCGGAGCCCGGAGGCCGCCGCCGGCGGCGCGAATTGCCGGGCCGGTCCGGGCGGCGGACCATGGTGATCATGATGCACCAGATGCGCGCCGAGACCGGCCCGACCGGCGCCACGGACTCCGTGGTCAGCTGGCACATCGTCCGCGACGCGGACCTGATCGCGCTGTGCGGCAGGGAGCTGTCCGCGGGCGCCCCCGTCCAGGAGGCCACCCGCTGGACGGCCGACCCCGACCACAACTGCCACACCTGCGGGGCGCTGTTCCTGCGCGAGACCCCGTACCTCCCGGACGAGCACACCGGCTGACACCCGCCGCGGCGTACCCTGACGGGTGTCCCCGACCCGTCCCGCCGGAGGTGCTCCCGTGGTCATCGACTCCGCCACCGACGGCCGGATCCAGCGCGGCAACGAGACCCGGCGGGCGGTGCTCGGCCGGGCCGTGCAGATCGCCTCGGTCGAGGGCCTGGACGCGCTGTCGATCGGGCGGCTGGCGACGGACCTCGGGCTGAGCAAGAGCGGCGTCTTCGCGGGCTTCGGCTCGAAGGAGGAACTCCAGCTGGCCACCGTCCGGGCGGCCCGGCGGATCTTCTACGACCGGGTGGTGACCCCGGCGCTGGAGCACCCGCGGGGCGCGGGGCGGCTGCTGGCGCTGTGCGAGCACTGGCTGGAGTACTCGCGGGGCCGGGTCTTCGCCGGCGGCTGCTTCTTCTACGAGGTGACGGCCGAGTTCGACGCCCGGCCCGGCCCGGTCCGGGACGCGCTGGCGCGGTCGGCGACGGAGTGGGAGACCCTGCTGACCGACCTGGCCCGGGAGGCCGCGGCGGCCGGCGAACTGCCCGCGGGCAGCGATCCGGAGGAACTGGCGATGCTGCTGACCGGACTGATGGACAGCGCGAACAGCCTGGCGGTGCTGCACGACGACCCGTCCCGCTACGACCGGACGATGCGGACGGCCCGCCGCCTGCTCGGCTTCCCCCCGGCCTGACACCGGCCGCGCACCCTCCCCGCCCCGAACCGCCCGCGCACCCTCCCCGCCCCGAACCGCCCGCGCCCGCGCACGTGCTCGTCGCACGCCATAAAACTGCACGAACGGTCGTGCTAATATCCCGGCCATGGCAGCCAACGCCCTCGTGCGCACCACGCTGAACGCCACCTCCCGCCTCGCCACCGCCCCGCCGGGGCGGGTGGCCTACGAGCTCTTCCGGCACCCGGTGCGGCGCAGCCGGGTCCGCCCCGCCGAGCGCGAACTGCACGACCGGGCGCGCACCGCGGAGCTGGTGGTGGACGGCAAGCGGGTGCGGGTCTACCGGTGGGGCGACGGCGCGCGGCCGGTGCTGCTGGTGCACGGCTGGCGCTCCCGGGCCTCGCGCTTCACCCCGTACGTGCGGGGGCTGCTGGACCTCGGGATGAGCCCGGTGGCCTTCGACGCGCCCGGCCACGGCGACTCCGGGGGGCGGAGCACCACGATCCTGGAGTACCGCGAGCTGATCGGCCGGCTCGCCGAGCAGGACGGCCCGTTCGAGGCCGCCGTCACGCACTCCTTCGGGGCCTGCTGCACCCTCCTCGCGATGGCCGAGGGGGTGCCGGTGGGCCGGCTCGCCTCGATCGCCGGGCTGGCCGAATTCGGCTACCTGGTCGAGGCGTTCACGGCCATCGCGGGCCTGAACGAACGCCTCCGGCAGGACCTGGTGCGCCGGATCGAACGGCACCTGCTGCCGGACGCCGGGGACGTCTGGCGCCGCTTCGACGCCACCCACCGCCCGGAGCTGGTCACCGCGCCGATCCTGGCGGTGCACGACGAGGGGGACGACGTCGTCCCGTACCGCCAGTCGCAACTGCTGCGCGCGGCGTACGGCGAGGAGCAGCTGCGCCTGATCACCACCCGGGGGCTCGGCCACCGGCGGGTGCTGTCCGAGCCGACGGTGGTCGACAACGTGCTGGCCTTCCTGGTCGAGCCGCTGCCGGTGCCGGCGCGGGCCGAGGCGGCCTGAGCGCGACGGCCTGAGCGCGGCGGGCCGGAACGCCGGACGGCCCGGAACGCCGGACGGCCGGCCCCGCGCGCGCTGCGCGGGAC
>NZ_JBHUWH010000605.1:0-4085 GCF_042670125.1 Kitasatospora sp. NPDC057198
CCGGCGTATTTTTTTTAAACCCCCCCGCCCCGGGCGGTGCCGGGGGGGGGGGGGCGGGGGGGGCCCGGGGGCCCCGCCCCGGGGCCCACCACAGCAGGGGTCAGACGCCGAACGCGGCGGGGTACCGGATGGTTCCGGCGGGGACCGCCCGGGTGCTGTCGAGGGCCATGGCCATCATGGCCTCGTCCGGCACCTCGAAGGGCGCGCGGATGCCGGAGCGGGAGGCCGGCGTGAAGCCGAACCGCGGGTAGTAGCCGGGGTGGCCCAGGACGAGGACGAGGTTCTCGCCGGCGGCCCGGGCGGCGTCGAGCGCGGCGCGGACGGCGGCGGAGCCGGCGCCGGTGCGCTGGGCCGCGGGCAGCACCGCGCAGGGGGCCAGGGCGAGGGCGGGCAGGCCGTCGACGTGGCAGCGGGTGAGCAGCGCGTACCCGGTCGCGGTGCCGTCGGGGGCCGTGGCGACGATGGACAGTCCGTCGATCCACGCCTCCGGGTCGGCGCGCAGGGCGTCGACGATGTCGGCCTCCAGGGCGGTGGGGAAGGCCGCGAGGAGGATCTCGCGGATGGCGGGGGCGTCCCCGGTGGTCTCGGGTCGGGCGGTCCAGGTCGTCATGGTGTCGTCCTCGGTGGTCTCGGGGGTGTGGTCGCGGGGGCGGAGGATGCGGACGGCGCTGTCGCGGTCGCTGCCGTGTTCGCGCGGGGCGTCGTCGTTCACTGCCGCTGCTCCCGGAACCGGTAGGTGGCGCGCAGGTGGCGCGTGATGTCCTTCTTGGTGGCCTCGCGCTCGGCGCGCAGCCGCGAGTCGGTGCGGGAGGCGGAGTGGGCGTCCTCCCGCAGCAGCCGGTGGTAGCTGTCCAGGCGGCGGCGGGGGATCTCACCCGCCTCGACGGCGGCCAGCACCGCGCAGCCGGGTTCGCCCGCGTGCGCGCAGTCCGCGAACCGGCAGGCCGGGGCGAGGTCCTCGATCTCGGCGAAGGTCTGTTCCAGTCCGCTCCGGGCGTCGTGGAGGCCGATCGCGCGCAGGCCGGGGGTGTCCAGCAGGACTCCGCCGCCGGGCAGCGGGAGCAGTTCCCGCCAGGTGGTGGTGTGCCGGCCCTTGCCGTCCGCCTCGCGGACGGCGCCGGTGGCCAGCCGCTCCTCGCCGAGCAGCCGGTTGCCCAGGGTGGACTTGCCCGCTCCGGAGGGGCCGAGCAGCACGACGGTGCCGTTCAGGACGGCGGCCAGGGCGTCCAGCCCCTGTCCGGTCGCGGCGCTGGTGACCAGTACGTCCGCACCTGCCGCCACCCCGGACACCTGCGCCTCGGCGGAGAGCGGGTCCGGGCACGCGTCGGCCTTGGTGAGCACCACGACCGGCCGGGCACCGCTCTCCCAGGCCAGGGCGAGCATGCGTTCGGTCCGGCCGTGCTTGAGCGGCGCCGCGAGCGACACCGCCACCACGACGGTGTCGACGTTGGCGGCCAGGACCTGGCCGTACGAGGTGCGCGAAGAGGACGAGCGCACCAGGGCGGTGCGGCGTTCCAGCACCGCGTGGACCACCGGCGCGCGGCCGGTGGCGCCGGCGCGCAGCGCCGCCCAGTCTCCCGTGCACGGTGCCGACGACGGATCGCCGTGATCGGCGGTGCCGGGCACCTCCGCCCGGACGGTTCCGGCGTCGGTGACCGCTTCGCAGGAGCCGCGTTCGGCCCGCACGATGCGGGCCGGGGTCAGCCCGGCGGCGCGATGGGGGGTGAAGGCGTGCTCACACGCCTCGTCCCAGCCGTAGTCCGCCAGGGAGTACGGCCGAGTGTGGTGCCAAGAGGATTGAGACAACGTAGAGACCCTTGAGAAGGGGCCCCGATCGGCACGGTGCACTGCCTCCCGCGAGCTGTCGGAGCTCCTGCGGGGGCGTCGTCGTCAGGTCAGACCGGGGCCCGGGACGTGAGGATGGTCCGGCGGGCGCTGCACGCGGCAGCGGCCTTTGCGGCAGACATCGACTCACCTCCCGGTTCTGGTCCTGCAGTGACCTGGTTGCCTCTGCACCGTAGAGGTTAGCACCCCCCGCTCCCGGCGCCGTCCGGCACCGGTTCGGAAGAACTCCGGAGGTTTTCCTCCGCCTCGGGTGCGGTGCCGAACAGCCCGTCGAGGGGTGCGAAGACGTCCTCGACGGTGCGTCAGGTCAGGTCCGTCCGGCCCCCTTTCCGGGCTGCTCGGGTGCTACGGAGGTGGAGGAAGAAAGGCCGGGTCAGCGTGGGTGCGGCGGGGTCTCGGGCGGGCCGGGGGGCGGCTCCGCGGCCGGCCGGGGCCCGCCGGGGGCCGGGAGGGGCGTTCGGGGGGCGGGACGGCGGAAGTTCTTCGGGGGTTTCCGGCCGTGTCGGTGCCGGGTGGTAGCTCTGGGACCCGGAATCACGGCGAAGGGGCGGGTGCACGGTGGACGAGCAGTTGGTCTGGGACGACCAGGTGGTGCTCAGGGGTGGGGGCGAGGTGTACGCGGGCACCGGCTTGGACGTCCGGACGGTGGTCGCGGGGCTGGGCCGGGAGGTCCTGGACGGCTTCCGGCTGGACGAAGTGCCGTGGGAGCGCTTCCGGTTCGGCGGGAAGGAGTCGGCCGGGCGGTACCTGGCGCAGGCCCGGTCGACGGACCCGGAGGCGGTCCGCCGGGCGCTGGGCGAGCTGGCGAATCTGCTCTCGCACCAGGGTTCGGTGCACGCGGCCGCTCCGCTGTGCGTGCCGTTCCTGATCCGCCTCGGGGCGGACCGGGCGCATCCCCTGCGGGCGCACGCTCTCGGGCTGGTCACCGAGGTGTCCCGGATGCAGCACTGGGGGTGGGGCACCCGGGAGGAGTTCCTGCAGACCGCGCGGGAGGGCACGTCGTGGGGCATCGACGGCTACGCGATGCACTGGGCCGTCGAGGCGGCGCGCCGGGCCGTCACCGCCGACGCCGACCTGCTGCTCGGTCTGCTGGACGACCCGGATCCGGAACTGCGCGTGCGTGCCTGCAACGTACTGGCCACCGCGCTGGGCGACACCGGCGCGATCGCCACCGCGCTGCGGGAGCGGCCGGCCGTCGAACCGGTGCCGGGCGTCCGGGCGTCCCTGGTACTGGCCGCCGCGGAACTCGCCCGCTCCCACCCCGACCCGCACACCACCGCCGCCTGGTGCGACACCCTGTGGTCCGATCCGACCCGCCCGGCGGACCTCCGGCTGCCCGCCGCGATGGCCCGGCTCTGCCTGGACGACGGCCCCGTCCCGGACGGACTGCGCACCCTCCTCGAGACTCCCGTCGACGACGACCTGACCCGCGTCCTGGACGGCCTGCCGTGGTTCCGGCACGTCTGGGAGCCGGGCGGCCTGGCCGAGGCCCTGAACCAGATGCTGAACGGGCCGGAGGTCTCCGCGATGCTCAAGCCGTGGTTCTAGCCCGGACGACGGCCCGGACGGCGGCCCGGACGGCGGCCCGGAAGAACTCCGGAAGTTTTTCCCCGCGTCCGTGTCGAGAACCCGCGGGCGGCTCCGTCCCAGGGGTGGAGGCGGCCACAATGGGCCGCACGAGGACCGAGGAGTGAGAACCATGGCGAAGTACCTGCTGCTCAAGCACTACCGCGGCGCGCCGGAGCCCGAGGGGTTCGTGCCGATGGACAGGTGGACGCCCGAGGAGGTCACCGCGCACATCCAGTACATGCGGGACTTCGCGGCGAAGCTGGAGGGGACCGGCGAGTTCGTGGACGCGCAGGGGCTCGCACCCGAGGGGACGTGGGTGCAGTACGGCGGGGAGGGGAAGCCGCCGGTGACCGACGGGCCGTTCGCGGAGACCAAGGACCTGATCGCCGGCTGGATGATCATCGACGTGGACGACCGGGAGCGGGCGCTGGAGCTGGCCGCCGAGCTGTCGGCGGCGCCGGGCGCGGGCGGGGTGCCGATCCGCGAGTGGCTGGAGCTGCGCCCGGTGATGTCCGAGCCGCCGACCGTCACGGAGTGAGCGCGGTGGTGTCGTCGGCCGTGGACGAGAAGCTGCTGCGCGTCCTCACCCCCGAGGTGCTGGCGGTGCTGGTCCGGCGCGGGGCCGACTTCGCGGCGGCCGAGGACGCCGTCCAGGAGGCCCTGCTGGAGGC
>NZ_JBHUWH010000606.1:0-4062 GCF_042670125.1 Kitasatospora sp. NPDC057198
CCGGAAGGCCCGGCTGTCGCCGGTCCGCGTTGGCCGGCCCCGCCTGCGGCGGCCCCGGGGGCGGTCGCCCCCCTGACAACCTGCGGTTGTCTCCGTCTCGTGTGCCAACTCCTCGCCCCCGTCCGTAGTCCAGCCCCGGCACGGAAGCCCCTGCGGGCCGCGCCTGCGCGCCCCGAGGGTACGCGCCGCAGGCGTGCAGCCGCAACCACCGGGGCGAGGAGCTTGATCTGTCCGTTGGGCATAGGTCCGCCGGTTCTCCACCACCACCGCGCCTACGCGCGGCCGACACGCACCGTCTGTTCTCAGCGAGGCCGCGGTTCCCCCCATGCCTGGGGCTCCCTGCTTCGCACGCGAGGCTTCGGGCCCACCAGCTGATGGACCCGGTTCACTCGCACCACCGGAGAGCTTCCGTCCCGGGGCGGCATGCCGCTTGCGTTCCGGCCGGTGGGCGCGCTGAGTCCCAATCCGGCTTCCGTCCGGCCTGCGCTCCCGCGCGGCTTGGCCGCTCCCGCGGCCTCGGCTCGTGCCTCTCGGCATCCGTTAGCGGCGGAGTGTCCGGCCCGTCCCTGCGCGAGCAGCCTTTCCGCGCGGGCGCGGAGGTTCTGCTCCCCTGGGGAGCGGGCCAGAGTCCCCGGCCGGAACGCAACCGGCGCGGTTCTCTCGCCCCACCCGCCGGACTCCCGGGATTGAACCGGTCCGATACGGGCGTGCCTTCCACGGGGCGGCCTCCCGGCCTGCCCGCTCTCGGGCCCCCCGCCGCGAGGGGCGGGGGCGTTCGACACCTAGCACGGCGAAACGGATCTGACAACGAGGGGTTGTCGTGAACTCGATCCTGCGTGTCTGAGCACGTGCATGATACCGTTTGACAAAGCGAACGGCTCCCATCGCGGAAACGCGAAGGGCCCCGGGGGTATCAGACCCGGGTGGTGTGTCGGCGCGGGGGGTAGGAGCCCCGCCCGACGTGTTCAGTTGTTTTGCACAGAGTGATATCGGTTAGAAGTACCAGCAGGGCCCCCGGGAGGTGCTATCGGCAGTGGTGGAACGGATCATAGCGCGTGATCGGACATCAGCCGCTCGACACGGCGTGTCGTCCGAAACGGCGCTCCTCCGGCGAATATGAACGCGCCCCTCAGTGCAGGAAACGCGCCGGAGCAGCCAGAGGCCCTGACCATGACTGGTCAGGGCCTCTGGCGTTGGAGAATCGTCGCAGGTCAGGGGGTTCGTCGGGATCGGAAACACGCGAAACCCCCTGACCTTAAGCGAAGTTGAACGGCGCCCCATGCACGGCATATTCACAGAACAACCGCTCGTCACACTACACCCGGGCCGTGACTGACGGTAGACCCGACGTTCACGACTTGACAGGTGATCATTCCGCCTTCGGCTTCCTTTTCCATGTGCGGAGCTCGATCGAAAGAGGCGTTACGTCCGGTGTGTCCAACATGTTTTGAGACACGAGCCATTTCGTAATCATCTTCCCGACGTCGCCGTTCTCGTCGTTCAGCATGTCGATGAACTCGGACGCCTCGTATCCTTCGCCGCGGTTGCCCACCTCAGCGATGTTCGAGTCCGGGTCCGGCCGGTGGCCGGTTCCCGTCCGCTTCGGCGACTTGCCGATCTCTACCCATGAGGGGTACACCACCGTCCACGCCACGCGCAACCCGTCACGCTCTGCGACCCTGAGCCGGTTGGCGATGGACTTCGCGCCGGACTTGATCGCCCCGCCGGAGCGGACGTGCACGGTCCGGCCCCCCGCGGTCGGCTTGCGCACCGCGGCTTCCTGCCCCTGAGCGTTGAGCCGCCGGGGCGCCTCCGGCACGTCCACCCTTCGGCCGCGCCGGTTGGCGAGCAGGGCCTCCAGCGTCGGCGTCAGGTTGTTGTACGGCTTCGGCTTGACGGGCCGGATGATCTGGGAGATCACCGAGGAGTCCCGGACCACCGCATCCGCGATCTCCTGCTGCGTCATGCCCTCGGCCAGCAGCTGGTGTACGAGCTGAGCGCTCGTCATGCCCGCGGCCATCACGCGGCCCCGAGCTGCTGCGCGGCCAGCTTCCGCAGCGACTCGCCTTCGGCCTCGTTCACCGGCCGCGCGACCGCGTGACCGATCCGGCCCTTCAGCCGGTACAGCCCAACGGTGCCGTCATCGGTCCAACCGGGGTCACAGGCAAGGGAGATGCCGTCAGTACGCATGGCCAGGACCGTACCAGGGGGCACGTGCAGCGCCCCGGCCCGGACCGACTTGTCGGCGGTCGGCGCCTCCAGGAGCCGGGCCCGGCACCGGGCCCAGATCTCGGCGGACCACTCCGGGTGGTCCGTGAGCTGGCTCCAGTGCGACCGCTCCCCGAGCTCCGTCCACACGTAGTGGCCGCCGACGACGCGCACCGGGGCGTCCTCCGGGGGCACCTTGCGGTTCTGCCGGGTGGCCGGAATCGACTTCGTGACGGGGTGGGAACGGGCCGCGAACGCGCCCACGGAGGTGAGAACGAGCATGCGCAGTGCTCCCTGCACGAGTCGCCGCAGGTCAGGGCTGATGTCGTCTCGGTTCTCGGTGTAGAGATACAGCTCCGTCAGGTTCGTCTTCCAGTCGTTCAGCGGCTTGCCTTCCTTGAAATGGAAGCCCTCGTGGACCTGAATGCGCCACTTCCACTGGCGGGCGAGGGAGAGCTCCGATCCGCTGGCCCAGGTGGTGAACCGCTCCCCCGGGCGGCGCGGGTACGTCCACAGCTTCTCGTCCCCGGACGTCTCCGCCGGGGCCCCGAGCAGCCCGACGTGCTCCCACCCGGCGGGCACCTCCGCGGTGACGAGCCACCGGCCGCGCCGCATGAGCGTGACGTCCTGGTCCTCGTCGGTGAGCGCCGCCCACTCCTTCCCGGTGACCATCGTCGGGGCCCCGACCGGCATGCCCCACGCCAGCGCCGAGTAGGCGAAGCGCATGTCCCAGTGCGTGAAGACGGGGATCTCCTGCGGGCCCTCGGGGAGCACCTCCCACCGGCCCTGACCGGAGGTGGACTGGATCAGCTCGCGGAGCTCCGCCGAGAGGACCGGGTACGTCTTCGGCTTCCCCCGCCGGTCGGTGCCGATGGAGCGGCGGAACAGGTCCCGGCCGGTGGTGGACGGGGTGGAGAGCAGCAGCGCGCCGGAGTCGAACTTGCGCGCGATCATGCCGCGGAGCTCCGCCCACGCCGCGGCGGCCTGGTCCGCCGAGTACTCCCCGGTGCCGAACCAGCAGGCGGCGCGCAGCACTTCAACTTCCCTCTCGCTCGCGTGCGTCCACCGGCCGGTGGGCAGGTCTGCGTTCTCCAGGTAGTGAGAGCCGCCCGCCCACCCGGGCGGGACCGGACCGAGGAACCACGCCCGGACGGCCTCCGCGGCGTCCGGGATGCCCGGCGCCTGCGGCCGGTTGCCCACGAGGAACACGCGCTCCACCGGCTCCGGGATACCGGCGAGCAGCTCGGCCGCGGAGCGGTCGCTCCAGGCGAGCTGGCCGGTAGCTCCGCGCACCGACACCCACCGGCCGGTGGCCATGTCCAGGAAGATCGTCGCCTTCTCGGGGCCCTTGATCCCCCACCGGTTGGTGACGAGATCGGAGAGCAGCGAGCGCAGGCCGGTCGCCGCGCCGGGCCGCCACCTCTCCGGGAGCAGCTCGTCAGGCACTGCGGTCCGGTAGGCAGCAGGGAGGCGTTCTGGATCGGGCTCCTCAGCGGCCGGGGCCGGGGCCGGGGCCGGGGCCGCCTTCCGGGGCCGCCCGTGCTTCCCGCCGGGGGCCAGCTGCTTCACGCGGGTTGCGGACTTGCCGATGATCTCGGCGAGCTCGTCCGCGGTGGCGCCCGCTGCTCGGGCCGCCGTCATCCGGCCGGACCGCCGCTCTTCCATGGTGGCAAGGGCCTTCTCGTACCGGGTGATGATCCCCGTGTCCTTCCGGATCAGCTGGAGCAGCTGCTCCAGCGTCGGCGGGGTGTCGGGGGCGGAGTCGCTCATGGGGCCTCTCGATCGGGTAGGGGGTGGCCCGGGGCCGGGCACCCCGGGGGACGGACGGCGGCCCGATGGGCGACAACCTGAGGT
>NZ_JBHUWH010000607.1:0-4059 GCF_042670125.1 Kitasatospora sp. NPDC057198
TCCCGGACCCGCTCCCGCTCCCGCGCCGGTGACCGGCGGCCGGGGGGCCGGGAGTGCGGCCCGGGGCGGGAGCGGGAGCGGCGGCGGGAAGGCGCGCAGGGCCGTGGCGGGGGAGGACTGGGAGCAGGCGGCCGCCGCACGGTTCCCGGGCGGCCCGCTGGCCGTGGTGGAGGTGGCGGCGGACGGGCGCGGGCTGGTGGCGTACGGCGCGGACGGGACGGAGCTGGCGGGGGAGGCGCCGACCGGGCCGGGCGTGGCCGGGCTGCTGGAGTGGGCGCTGGCGGCGCGCCTCGGATCGGCGCGGCTGCACCGGTACGGCAAGGACGGCGACCCGCTGGTGGTGCTGACCGACGCCGCCGCCACCGAACTCGGCCTGCCGCCCGCCGGGCGCGACGAGAAGACCCAGTACGTGGCCCGGGTCGGCCGGCTGGCCGACACCCACAAGCAGGTCAAGGCGCTGGCGAAGGACGGCTGGCAGCTGACCCGGCGCGGCTTCGGCCCCTGGGCCCGGATCTACCGTGAGCCCGAGGCCGGCCGCCGCCAGTGCGTGCAGCTGTGCGTGCTGCCGTGGGGCGCGCTGGACGGCGGCGGCTGGAAGCTCCCGGAAGGGCTCTCCGCCCCCGAACTCGCCCGCCTGCTCGGCACGTACGCCGCCCGGGTGCACACCCCGCGCGGCTCCACCGCCGTCTCCGGGCTGGAGCTCGTCACCGCGCTGCGCCCGCCGACCCGGCCGGTGCGCACCGGCAGCGGCTGGACGTCCGGCCCGGTGGAGGGCTCCCGGTACCGGGTGTTCGACGCCGCGCCGCCCGAGGTGCCCGACGAGCACCCGCTGGCCGCCGAGCGCGAGGACGACGCCGTGCTGGTCACCGAAGCCTGGGACTGGCACCGTCCGCTCACCGAGCGGGAGGAGGGCGCCCCGTTCGCCGTCGGACTCGACGTCAACATGGCCTTCCTGGCCGCCGCCGGGCGGCTGAACGTCCCGCTCTCCGAGCCCGTCCACGAGCTGGACCCGGTCTTCGACAAGAAGACCCCGGGCAGTTGGCGCGCCGACCTCAGCGGTCTCGTCCTCGACCCGCTGCTGCCCAACCCGTTCACCGCCGACGGCAGCGCGCCCACCGGCCCGGCCTGGTACAGCACCGCCAAACTCGCCTACGCCGTCGAGCTCGGCGCGGACGTCCGCCCCAGCGAGGGCTGGCTGCGCCACGAGTCGGGCCCCTACCTCGACCCGTGGCACAAGCGGCTGCGGCAGGCGTACGTCGACACGATGGCCGCGCTCGGCGTCCCGCTCGACCTCGCCGACCGGGACCCGGCGGCCTTCCTGGACGCGATGGCCGCGCTCGGCGGGGGCGACCCGGCCGAACTGGCCGTGCTCGGCGCGATCAAGCAGACCGCCAAGGGCACCATCGGCAAGTTCCGCGAACGCCCGCGCGGCTTCGGCTACCGCCCCGGCCGGCGCTGGGCCGCCCTCGACCGCCCCACCTGGGACCCGCTGGTGCGCGCCCTGGTGATCGACACCGCCACCGTCAACCTGCACCGCAAACTCGTCCGGCTGCACTCCGAACTCGGCACCCCGCCGCTCGCCGTGCTCTCCGACTGCGCGGTCTTCGCCGCCCCCGGACCGTCCGCGCCGGACGTGCTGCGCCGCCCCGACGGCGGCCTCAGCACCGCGCTGCGACTCGGCGTCTCACCCGGGCACGTCAAGTTCGAGGGCAGCCGGCCGCTCGCCGAGATCCGCGGACTGATCGCCGACGGCGCCAACCCCGCCCGCCACATCAAGACCGGCGGCCTGGTCTCCGCCGACGAGTGAACCGTCCCAGCGCAGCAGCGAGGAAGTGACGCCCCGTGGGGGAGATCGACGAAGGACTGGAACGGGTCGAACGGACCAGGCCGATCCCGCGCACCGTGCCCGCCCGGGTCCGGTACCTGGTCAAGCACGCCAAGGGCTCCACCCGGGCGGTCGCCGCCGAACTCGGCGTCTCCCAGCGGACCGTGCAACGCTGGCTGAAGGGCACCATCGCCCCCAAGCCGGACGCCGCCCGCCGGATCGAGGAACGGGTGCGGGCCACCTGGCAGCCCGGCGTGCGCCGACGGGTCCGCCGCCGGGCCGAGGAGCAGGGCTTCATGCTGCACATCCATGCCCGGTTCGGCTACAGCGCGGCGGGCGGCTCGACGGACGACCCGCGCGAGCGGCTGATCACCCAGCACCTGCCCGGCGACGTCGCCCGCGAGCTGTACGCCGCCCGGGACGCCGGGGCGGGCGAGGCCGCCCAGCAGCGCATCCTGGCCGCCGCCCTCCAGGACCACTACTTCAAGGACCGGGGCCGCCGGGCCGAGGGCCTGACCGCCGAGATCAACGACCTCGGCTGGCTGGAACTGGAGGTCTGAGCCCCCGTCACCCCCCGCGCCGGATCACGAACAGATCATGGCCGCCCGGACGGTCACCGGCGGCCGGTAGCCTGTGCGCCGTGACAGACGCGGACGGCATGTTGATCGGTGGGCGGTACCGGCTGATCGAGCCGGTCGGACGGGGCGGAATGGGCCGCGTCTGGCGGGGACGGGACGAGACCCTGCACCGCGAGGTCGCCGTCAAGGAGATCCTGTTCCCGGCCGGACTCGACGAGGAGCAGCGGGAGTTGCTGCTCCAGCGGGTGATGCGGGAGGCCCGGGTCGCGGCCGGGCTCAACCACCCCGGGATCATCACGGTGTTCGACGTGGTGGAGCACGACGGCGCCCCGGTGATCGTGATGGAGTTCGTGGTCGGCACCTCGCTGGCCGCCACCGTCCGGGACCACGGCCGGCTGCCCGCCCCCCGGGTCGCCGAGATCGGCCTGGCCGTGCTGGACGCGCTGACCGCCGCGCACGCCGCGGGCGTCGTCCACCGGGACCTGAAACCCGACAACATCCTGCTCAGCGGCAACCGCGTGGTGCTCACCGACTTCGGCATCGCCAGCATCGCCGACGCCACCATGTCCCTCACCAACACCGGCACCCTGCTCGGCACCCCGGCCTACATGGCGCCCGAGCAGCTCGACGGCAAGCCCGCCACCGCCTCCTCCGACCTGTGGTCGCTGGGCGCGACCCTGCACACCGCCGTCGAGGGCGAGGCCCCCTTCGCCGCCACCACGCTGACGGCCCTCTACGTCGCCATCCTCACCCAGCCGCCGCGGCCGTCCCAGCACGCCGGACCGCTCGCCCCGGCGCTGCTGGGCCTGCTGGTCAAGGACCCCGGGCTGCGGCTGAGCGCCGAGCAGGCCGTCCGCGCGCTGACCGCGGCCGCCCGGCCCGCGCCCGCCACCCCGCCCGCGCCCGTTCCCGCGCCGTACCACGGGACGGTCCGCGACGCGGTCCCGGCCGCGCCCGCCACCCCGGCAGCGCCCGCCACCCCGGCCGCCCCGGTGCCGCCCGTACCGTTCGCCCCGCCGCCGCTCCCGAGCACCCCGCCGCCCGTGCCGACGGCGACACCGGCCCAGGGCCAGGCACAGGCGCAGCTCCCGGCGCAGCTTCCGACCCCGGCCCCCGCCCCGGCCCCGACTCCGGTCCCGGTCCCGGCGCCGGTTCCGGTGGACAGCCCGAATCCGTACGCCTCCCCGGTCCCGTTCCCGAACCCGTACGCCACGCCGCTGCCCCCGGTCCTGACGGACCATCGGCCCACCGCGCCCGGCGGCCCCGGCAGGCGCCGCCGCGTCCTGCTGTTCGGCGCGCTCGGCGTGCTCGCCGCGGTGGTGCCGGCGAGCATCCTGGTGACGAACATGCTGGAGCACCGGAAGGACGCTGGCGACGGTGGCGGTTCCTCCCCCTCGGCCTCCCCGTCGCCGTCGCCCCGGACGAGTGGCGGGGGCACCGGCACCACCACCGCCGCGGAGTACAACGCGGCGATCGACCAGGTGCTGAACCCGTCCGACCGGAAGGGCGGCACCCTCAAGCTCGGCACCCCCAGCGACCTGGACTCGCTGGACCCGGCGAGCAGCTACTTCGGCTACACCTGGAACTTCCAGCGCCTCTACGTCCGCACCCTGTTCGCCTACGACGGCAAGCCCGGCCAGGCCGGCACCGCCGTGG
>NZ_JBHUWH010000608.1:0-4036 GCF_042670125.1 Kitasatospora sp. NPDC057198
GGATGGTCGAGGACGGCGGGCGCGCGCGGGAACGCCGAAGGGCCCCGGGGGGAACCGGGGCCCTTCGGCGTCGGTGCGGTGCGGTGCCCGCGCGGTCCGCGTGTCAGGCGGACTTGCGCGAGTCGCGCGGGTGGATCGCCAGGTTCATCCCGCCGGAGCGCAGGACGGCCAGGCGCTCGGCCAGGACCTCCTCCAGCTCCTCGCGGGTACGCCGCTCCATCAGCATGTCCCAGTGGGTGCGGGTGGGCTTGGTCTTCTTCTCCTCCGGCTCCTCGCCGTCGAGGAGGGCGGCCTCCTGACCGCAGAAGCGGCACTCCCACACCGCGGGGATCTCCGCCTCGACCGAGAACGGGACCTCGAAGCGGTGTCCGTTCTGACATGCGTACTCGACGGTCTGGCGGGGTGCCAGGTCAATGCCGCGGTCGGTCTCGTAGCTGGTCGCCCCGAGTCGCGTGCCGCGGAGAGCTCGCTCGCTCATGAATCGTGCCTCCCGGGCTTCTTGCCCACAGGACTAGTGGTCGCTGTCTTCGTCGCTGGGTCCAACGCTCGACCTCCGACGAAGATTCCCGTCGGGACATACGTCGCCTGTCGTGCCGCCCCTGTTTGTACCCATGGTGGCCCGTTTTGTCACATCTGAACGGTGTTATCACCCGGCGTGTCACATTTTGTGCACGTGTGATCCACCGAAGCTCACCGGGGCGGCCGGCTCCCCGGCCAGGTCTCCGGCCAGCTCCCCGGCCATCTCTCCGGCCATCTCTCCGGTCACGCCCCCGGCCGGGTCCTTCACCAGGCCCACCGGGGCCGGCTCCACCACCTCGGCGAGCACCGGGGCCGGGGCCGGGGCGGCCGCCGCCGCGGCGCGGGCGTCGCGGTGCGGCAGCAGCGCCACCACCGCGTCCCGCAGCGGGCCCGGGGCGTCCTCGTCCAGCGGGTCCACGGTCACCGGGACCTGAAGCCGGACCGGGGCCGCGGCGCCGATCCGGGCGTAGCCGCGTCCGGGCGGGGTGTGCGCGGCGGGCGCGATGTCCAGCGGGCCGCCGAGCGCGGCCGGGCCGGACTCCGCGTTCACCGGGCCGAGCACCACCCGGGTGCGGGTGCAGTTGCGCACGGTCGGGGAGATCCGGTCCCGGGCCTCCAGCGCGTCCGCGAACACCACCGTCACCCGGGCCGCCCGGCCGTGCCGCAGCGGCACCTCCAGGAGTTCCTGCGGGTCGGTGCGGCCCTCGGCGCGGGCCAGTTCGGACAGCTCGGTGAGGCGGTCCAGCAGGATCCACAGCGGACGGGTCACGTCGGCGGGCGCCGCCAGCCCGTGGTGCCGGGCCGCGTTCAGCGCCACCAGCCGCCGCTCGGTCTCCCGCGCGCACCACTCCAGCGCGGCCAGCGCCCCGTGCAGGCTGGTCTCCACGGTGTGCACGCCCGGACGGTTCACCAGGCAGGCGTGCTCGCCGGTGCTCGCCCCGTCCACCACCACCAGGTCGCCGTGCGGGAGCGCCTGCAGCGCGATCGAGCGCAGCAGCGTCGAGGTGCCGTGGCCGGGTGCGCCCAGCGCCAGCAGGTGCGGCTCGGCCGAGCGCGGGCCGACCCGCCAGACCACCGGCGGCTGCTGCTCGGTGACGCCGCCCTGCTCGACCGGGATGGTGCGCCGGCTGCCCGCCTCGTCGGTGAAGCCGAGCACGATCTCGCCCGGCGCGGTGACGAAGCGCTGCGCGACCACGTCGGCGGGCAGCGGGGCCAGCGCCGTCACCCGCAGCCGGTTGGTCTCCTCGTCCCAGTCGAAGCGGTACTCCCGCGAACGCCCCGCCTTGCCCTGCACCACCTGCTCGATCCGGGTCCGGGCGGCCGGCTCGGTGTCGGTGAAGTACGCCGGGTAGGCGATCTCCAGCGCGGCCAGCCGCCCGTCCGGGTCGAACGCCCACTCGCTGAACGCCGCCTTCCACTCGCCGTCCACCCGGTACAGCGCGCCCGGGTCGTCGTAGCCGCCGAAGTAGGGGGTCAGTGCCGCGTACAGGGCGGGCAGCTTGACGTCGGCGGCGTCCGGCACGGGCTCCGCCGGGGACTTGGGGGTGCGGCCGACCCAGGCCGCCGAGGCGACCAGGGCGACGATCGCCAGCAGCGGCCCGTGCGGCAGCAGGAAGACGCCGAGCAGTACGGCCGCGCCGACCAGCAGCGTCGGACCGCGCCGCTCCTTCGGGGTGGCCGCCCAGCGGGCCTTGGCCCAGTCGGTGTGGCGGCGCAGGCCGCGGCCGATCAGGGCCAGCGGCGCGAACACGTCGGCGGCGTGGTCGCCGGCGCTGCGGGCGAGGTCGCGGCCCCGGGTGAGGTGGCGGGTGAGGGACATGCGGGCTCCGGAGGGCAGGGAGGGGACGGGAGCGGGGCCGGCCGGGGGGACGACCGGCCGGAGGGGGCTGGCACAAGGCCCGGGGCGGTGGGATGTCCGCGCCCGGGCCGTGAGGAGCAGGGACCGCTCAGAACTTCAGGCCGCCGATCAGGCTGGCCAGGCTCGCGCCGCCCGCCTGGATGCTCGGGGCGATCGAGGAGCCCGCGACGTAGAAGCCGAACAGCGCGCAGACCAGGGCGTGCGAGATCTTCAACCCGTCCCGGCGGAAGAAGAGGAAGGCGATGACGCCGAACAGGACGATGCCGGAGATGGAGAGAATCACGGGATTGCTCCTCACGAGGGGCGGGGACGGTGTAACGGAAAGTGCCTCAATGGTGACAAGAAGTAATAGATGATGGGGTGCGGCAAACGGGTGGATCTCACCCGGGCACCCGGATCGGCGGTATACGTCCCGCGGTTCGGCGACGCACGGGGCCAGTGGATCGCACCGGCGCAGTCAGGCGTCCCCGCGCGGGGCGCGCCCGCGCCCCGCGCACCCGGAATTCGCCCGAACGGCGGTGCCGCACCGCGCCCGGGGGCCCGCACGGGCGTCCGCTAGCGTTCGCGGTGGCACCAGCAGGACGAGCCGCGGCCCGCACGGCCGCCCATCCGGAAGGCGGAACACCCCATGACCGACCCCACCGCGCAGGACGCCACCGCGCAGGACGCCGCCGTGCAGGACGTTGCCGCCGCGCAGCCGGACGAGGAGGTGATCGCGCTGGCCGGGCGGCTCTTCGACGCCGCCCGCACCGGCGACGCCGCGCTGCTGGCCGCCTACCTCGACGCGGGCACCCCCGCCGACCTGACCAACGACCGCGGCGACACCCTGCTGATGCTGGCCGCCTACCACGGCCACGCCGCCGCCGTCACCGCGCTGCTGGAGCGCGGCGCCGAGGCCGACCGGGCCAACGACCGGGGCCAGACCCCGCTGGCCGGCGCCGTCTTCAAGGGCGCCACCGAGGTCGTCGAGGCCCTGCTCGCCCACGGCGCCGACCCGCTGGCCGGGGCGCCCTCCGCGCTGGACGCGGCCCGGATGTTCGGCCGGGACGAGCTGGTCGCCCGCCTCACCCGGGCCTGAGCCGGACGCCCCCGGACCTGAGCCGGCCGCCCCCGGGGCGGGGTCCGGAGACCGGCCCGTACCCTTGGGCGCCATGGAGATCCGCACCACCGGCTTCGGACACCCCGACGCCCAGCAGCTCGCCGCCGAAGTCCAGCAGGAGTACGTCCGCAGGTACGGCGACGGCGACCAGACCGCCATCCACACCGACCACTTCGACCCGCCCGCCGGGCTGTTCGTGATCGGCTACCAGGACGGGCGGCCGGTGGCCTGCGGCGGGTGGCGCGCCAAGGAGCGGGACGCGGACGGCCTGCGCGACGGGGACGCCGAACTCAAGCGGATGTACGTCGTCCCCGGGGCCCGCGGCAGGGGCCACGCCCGCGCCGTGCTGCGCCACCTGGAGGACGCCGCCGTCGCCGCCGGGCGCACCCGGCTGGTGCTGGAGACCGGCACCCTGCAACCCGAGGCGATCGCGCTCTACACCTCCGAGGGCTACGCCGAGATCCGCAAGTTCGGCTACTACAAGGACCACGAGCAGAGCGTCTGCATGGGCAAGGAACTCGTCCCCGCCGTCGCCGCCCCGGGCGCCGACCTGCGGCAGC
>NZ_JBHUWH010000609.1:0-4033 GCF_042670125.1 Kitasatospora sp. NPDC057198
GGCCCTCGGCGGCCAGCGCGGCGTCCAGCCGGGCCCGTTCGGGGGCGGAGCCGGCGGCCAGGTCGGCGAGCCGGAGCCGCTCCAGCCGGGCCCGCTGGTGGCGCGACTGCCGTTCGGCCAGGGCGGCCTGCTCCTCCAGCCGGGCGCGGGCGGCGGCCCGTCCGGCCTCGGCGGCGGCCAGCCGCAGCGCGGCGGCCTCGGCCCGCTCGGCGGCGTCGACGCGCAGCAGCGCGGCCCAGGCCAGCGCCTCGGCGATCGGGGCGTCCTCGCCGGGGCGCAGGTCGGCGGCGCCCGCCGCGAGCGGCCCGGCGGCCTCCTCGGCGCGGGCCAGCAGGGCGTGCACCCGCTGCCGGCCGCTCTGCACCCGGGACTCGTGCTGCTTGCGCAACTCGGCCGTCCAGCGCTCCAGTTGCTCGAACCGGCCGGTGTCGAAGAGTCGGCCGAGCAGTTCGGCGCGCTGCTTGGAGTCGGCCCGCAGGAAGCGCGCGAAATCGCCCTGCGGGAGCAGCACGACCTGGCAGAACTGCTCGCGGTTCATGCCCAGCAGCCGGGTCAGCTCCTCGCCGGCCTCCTGGTGCGACCTGCTGACCGGCACCCAGCCGGGCTCGCCCCGCCCGGCGTCGGCGGCCCACTCGCGCAGCAGGGTCTGCGCCTTCTCCGCGGTCAGGCCGGTGCCGCGCTTTTTGGGCCGCCACTGCTCGGGGCTGCGGGTGACCTCCAGGCGGCGCCCGCCGAGGGTCACCTCCAGCACCACCTCGGTGCGCACGTCCGGTGCGGCGTGGTCGCTGCGCACCCCGTTGCTGCGGCGGGTGCCGGGCAGTTCGCCGTACAGCGCGTAGCAGACCGCGTCCAGGACGCTGCTCTTGCCCGCGCCGGTGGCCCCGCGCAGCAGGAACAGGCCGGCCGCGGAGAGCCGGTCGAAGTCGATCAGCTCGGTGCCCGCGAACGGCCCGAAGGCGGTGAGGGCGAGCCGGTGCAGCCTCATCGGGTGTGCTCCCACGTGTGGTGGTGACGGGGTGTCACCGGGCGTTCTCCTCGGCCCGGCCGGCCGCGCTGCGGCGCACCGACTCCAGGCCCTCCAGCAGCCAGGCCCGCTCGCCGCCGTCCAGCTCCCGGCCGGGGCGGACGTGGGCGACGAAGCCCTCGACCACCTCCTGGTCGGTGCGCCCGCGCACCCGCCGGGCGTAGGAGGTGCCGTCGGTGCGCTCGCCGCCCTCCGGGTCGAAGAGCAGTTGCAGGGTGTGTGGGAAGCGCTCGCGCAGCCGCTCCATCGCGTCGGCCGGGCGGAGGGGGTCGGTCAGGGTGGCCTGCGTCCAGCGGTCGACGGCGTACTCGTACTTCTCGTCGGCCAGCAGGTCCTCCAGCCGGCCCCTGAGCTGCGCCAGCCGGCGCGGCACCGGGCAGTACACCCGGCGGGCCTCGACGGCGCCCGCCGCGTCCAGGTCGACCAGCCACATCGACTTCTCGTGCGCCGTCTCGGAGAAGGAGTAGGCCAGCGGGGAGCCGGAGTAGCGCAGGTGCGGGGCGAGGGTCTGGCAGCCGTGCAGGTGGCCGAGGGCCGCGTAGTGCACGCCGTCGAACACCGAGGCGGGCACCGACTGCACGCCGCCGACCGCGATGTCCCGCTCGCTGTCGCTGGCGGCGCCGCCGGTGACGAAGGCGTGCGCCAGCACCACCGCGCGGGTGCCCGCGGGGCGGGCGGCCAGGTCGGCGCGGACGCCGTCCATCGCGGCGCCGAGCACCTGCTCGTGGCCGCCCTTCGCCAGGCCGAGCCGCTCGCGGACCAGCGCCGGCTCCAGGTAGGGCAGTCCGTAGACGGCCACCGGCCCGTGCCCGTCGGCCAGCAGGACGGGCTCGGCCAGCGCGCCCGGGTCGGTGCGCAGGTGGATGCCGGCCCGGTCGATCAGCCGGGCGGCGGTGCCCAGGCGGCGGGCGGAGTCGTGGTTGCCGGAGATGAACACGGCGGGCACGCCCAGTTCGGCCAGCCGCCACAGCGCCTCGTCGAACAGCGCGACCGCCTCCAGGCCGGGCAGCGCCCGGTCGTAGACGTCCCCCGCGACCAGCACCGCGTCGACCCGCTCGGCGGTGACGGTCTCCACCAGGTGGTCCAGGAAGGCCCGCTGGGCGCCGTGCAGGTTCTCCCGGTGGAAGGAGCGCCCCAGGTGCCAGTCCGAGGTGTGCAGCAGCCTCACTCCGTCACTCCCCGCCGCATCCTCGCCACTCCTCGTCCGTCCGGTGCTCCGGTACGAGTATCACAGGTGCCGGACAGCCCTCCGGCCGTCGGCCGTAGCAGACCCGATGACCCGGGTGGCGGTCGGGGCTGTTCATCGGTCGGGTGTTCGGGGAAGATCATCAGGTGGTACGGCGGGCGGGTCCGCGGAGCGGAGGGAGCGGGATGGGCATCGAGTACAGCCCGGAGATCTCCGACCTGCTCGGACGGGTGCGCCGCCGGCCGAACGCGGGCTGGCCGTGGCGGCCGGGGGAGCAGGTGCCGGCCGGGCTGACGGTCAAGCAGTCCTGGGGGTGGCTGTTCGCGCCGGACGGGCGGGTGCTGACGCTGGTGAACCCGAAGGACGGGGTGGTCAGCCTGCCGGGCGGCTCGCTGGAGCCGGAGGACGCGGGCGACCCGGGCAGCGCGCTGGCCCGGGAGGCCGGCGAGGAGGCGCAGGCGGTGATCGGGGGCCCGGTCTACCTCGGGTACCTGTACGACCGGGTCGGTTCGGCCAACGGCGGGCACGAGTGCGCCCGGGTGCGGATGGCCGCGGTGCTGCGCGGGGTGGGCCCGTCGGTGCCGGACCCGGCCTCGGGGCGGCACTACCGGCGGCTGCTGGTGGCGCCGGGCCTGGCGGTCGAACTGCTCGGCTGGGGGCTGCCGGGGCTGCGGCAGGCCCGGGCGGCGGTCGCGGCGGCGGCCGGGCTGTGGGGCGTCCCGGCGCGGGCGGACGAGACGATCGAGGAACTGCCCCTCGCGGGCTGCCGGCTGCGCTGAGCGCGCCGAGGGCGCACCCCCGGCGCCGGGGGCGGCGCGGCGACCTTCCGGGCGGCATCGCCGCAGCCCAGGTCAGGGATGGGTCTGCGCGCGTAGCGGGAGTTGGGGCCGCGTTCGACGAGTGTTCGTCAATTTCTTTGGCATGACCGCTTCCCCGCGAGGCTACTGACTGGTATCCAATGTGTGGCCTGCGTCACTCATGGAGGATCAGATGTCCCGCTCCCGTGTCGTCTCCGTCGCGCTCACCGCGGCGGTGCTGTCCCTCACCACCCTCGCCACCGCCACCCAGGCGAACGCCGCCGGCGTCAACTACGTCGCGCTCGGCGACTCCTACTCGGCCGGCGTCGGCTCCGGCAGCTACACCAGCGACAGCGGCAGTTGCAGCCGCAGCACCAAGGCGTACCCGTACCTGTGGAAGACCGCCCACGCGCCCACCTCGTTCTCCTTCGTGGCCTGCTCGGGCGCGAAGACCGGTGACGTGGCCGCCAACCAGCTCGGCGCGCTGAGCACCTCGACCACGCTGGTGTCGATCACCATCGGCGGCAACGACGCGGGCTTCGCCTCCACCATGCAGACCTGCGTGCTGGACAGCGAGAGCTCCTGCCTGAGCGCGGTGAACACCGCCAAGAGCTACGCCGTCAACACGCTGCCGGGCAAGCTCGCCACCCTGTACGGGCAGATCAGGGCGAAGGCGCCCAACGCGCACGTGGTGGTGCTCGGCTACCCGCACCTCTACCAGGTGCCCGGCACCTGCATCTTCGGCATCTCCAACACCAAGCGGACCGCGATCAACGGCGCCGCCGACACCCTGGACACCGTCATCGCCAAGCAGGCCGCGGACGCCGGGTTCACCTTCAAGGACGTCCGTACGGCCTTCGCCGGGCACGAGATCTGCGGCTCCTCCAGCCAGTGGCTCAACAGCACCACGCTGCCGATCAGCGACAGCTACCACCCCAACTCGGCCGGCCAGTCCGGCGGCTACCTGCCGCTGTTCAGCGCCGCCGCCTGATCCGGGGGCACCACCGGCGTCCGTGGGGGACGAAC
>NZ_JBHUWH010000610.1:0-4019 GCF_042670125.1 Kitasatospora sp. NPDC057198
CAGCCGATCAGCTCGGCGTACCCGGCCGCGCCGCGGGCCGCGGCGTGCTCGGCGCTCTCCAGCACCAGGACGGCGCTGCCGTCGCCCAGCACGAAGCCGTTGCGGCGGGCGTCGAACGGCCGGGACGCCTGCGCCGGATCCTCCCAACCCTGGGCCAGCGCACGGGCGTTGGTGAAGGCCGCGACGATCGTCGGGTGCAGCGAGGCGTCCGTCCCGCCGCACACCACCACGTCCGCGTCACCGGCCCGGATCAGCCGCAGCCCCTCGGCCACCGCCTGGGCGCCGGCCGCGCAGGCCGTCACGATCGCGGTGCTGAAACCCCGGATGCCGTGCTTGATCGCGATCCGGGCGGTGGCCATGTTGGAGAGCATCCCGGGCAGCAGGTACGGGCTGACGCCGGGACGGCCGCGCTCCCGGCGGCGGACGGCCTGCTGCTCGTAGGTCTCCAGGCCGCCGCCGCCGGTGCCCAGCACCACGGCGGTGCGGCGGGCGTCGGCGTCGCGGCCGACCACCAGGGCGGCGTCGGCCAGCGCGTCGTCCGCGGCGGCCAGCGCCAGCAGCGCGAAGCGGTCCACGCAGCGGGTCTCGGTCGGCGGCAGCACCTCCCGGCCGTCGACGTGCGGGGCGATCCCGGCGGCGGGCAGCCAGCCGTGCGCGACGTGGTCGGCCGGCACGGCGGTGATGCCGCTGCGCCCGGAGGCCAGCGCCGCGAAGACCTCGCCGGACCCGCGGCCCAGCGGGGTGACCAGGCCGATGCCGGTGACGACGGCGCCGGGCCGTCCGACCCGGGTCACCGGGCGCCCGCCGGAAGGGTGCCCGTCGCGAGGGTGCCGGTCGCGGCCGCCGCGGTGAGGTGGCGCTCGCGCAGCAGGACCTTGCGGACCTTGCCGGTCGGGCCGAGCGGGATGTCCGCCTCGTCGACCACCAGGACGGCCCGGACGGTGGCGGCGGTGGGCGCGTCGAGCGCGGCGAGCACCTGCGCGGTGCGGTCGGCGGCCGGGTCGGCGCCGTCCGCGAGGAGCAGCAGCACGTCGGTGACCACCCGGTCGCCGTCCTTCACCGCGACGACCGTGCAGTCCTGCACGCCGGGGACGCCGGCCAGCACCCGCTCCTCGGACATCGCGGTGTACAGCCGCCGGCCGCCGCCGAGGTCGACCGCGTCCACCAGTCGGTCGACGTGGTAGTAGTAGCCGTCCTCGTCGCGGTACATCAGGTCGCCGGTGAGGAAGCGGCCGCGCAGCCGGGTGCGGTGGGTGGTGACCGAGTCGTTCCAGTAGCCGAGCGCCAACGTCGGTGAGGCGGTGGCGAGTTCGCCGACCTCGCCGGGGCCGAGCGGCTCGCCGTCCGGGCCGACCAGCTCGCAGTCGACGAAGGTGTGCGGACGGCCCACGCAGCGGCCGTACTTCTCGGTGCCCGGGGTGTGGGTGATGTGGAAGTGCGAGTGGCCCATCTCGGAGGAGCCCAGGCCGTCGACGAACACCGACCCGGCGGTGCGCACCCGGCCCTCGCGGGTGACGCTCTCGCGCGAGCCCCGGGCGATCAGGCGGCGGATGTGCGTCTCGTGCGCGCAGTCGCCGGTGTTCCACCACAGGCCGACCGAGGAGAGGTCGCGGGCCGCGAGGTCCTGCCGGGCCAGGTCGGCCCAGGTGGTGGCGAAGCCGAACACGCTCTGCGGCCGCCAGTTCTCGATCGCCTCCAGCACGGCCGGGCCGGTCTGCTGCGAGATCAGGTGCAGTTCGGCGTCGAAGCTGAGCGCCAGGTTGACCGCGATCAGCGTCGCGGCGTGCGCGGCCGGCAGTGCGCTGAGCACCCGGTCGATGCCCTGCGGGCGCGGCAGCGCGGCCCGGTGCCGGATCGACGCGTACAGGCTGGCGTGCGAGTGCGCCACCGCCTTGGGCATCCCGGTGGTGCCGGACGAGTGGGTGATCGCCACCGGGTCGTCCGGGTGGTGCCGGTACGGGGCGGGCGCCGACTCCGGCTCCCCGCAGGCGAGTTCGGCGGCGTCGGCGAGCACCGGGGCCGCCGGGTCGTACCCGGCGAGTTCGGCCCGGTGCGCGGGGTCGGCGAGGATGCCGGCGGCGCCGAGCCGGGCGATGTAGCGGGCCGCGCGCTCGCCCTCCACCCCGGGGTTGAGCAGCGCCGGGATCGCGCCGAGCCGGGCCAGCGCCAGGAAGGACAGCACCTGGTCGGCGGCGGCGGTCGCGTACACCGCCACCACGTCCCGCGGGCCGATCCCGCGGGCGTGCAGCGCGGCGGCCCGGGCCCGCACCGCGCGGTCGGCCTCGCGCAGGGTCAGCGCCTGCCCGGCCGGGCGGCCGTCCACCGGGGTGTCGAAGGACAGCAGCGGGACGTCGAGACCGAGGCCCAGGGCCATCCTGCTGGTCAGCACGTTGCCGGCGCCGACGTCCGGGTCGTCGGCCAGCAGGCTGCGGATACTGCGGATGCTCACGGTGTGGATCCCTCCCACGGACCACGGCGCTGGCCGTGCGGGTACGGTGCGGCGTCCGAGGACGCATACGGGGACGCGTACGGGACGCGTACGGACGGGGCGGACGGGGGCGGAAAGCGGGGCGGACGGGGCGGAAAGCGGGGCGCGCGCTCAGGCGGTGGCGACCAGGACGGCGGTGGCCCGGTCGGCGGAGGCGTGTCCGGCGGAGGCGTGTCCGGCCGGGTCGGCCGGGTCGGCCTGCTCGGCGGCGATCACCAGGACGTGGTCGGCGTCCCCGTCGGCGAGCAGCAGCGCGGCCGACTCCAGTGCGTCCGGCGGTACTTCGCCGGGTGCGGCGGCCTCCCGGGGGCTGATCGCGACGACCGGGCCGGTCAGCTGCCAGCGGGCGGCGACGTGCCCGAGGACGGCGTTCGGGTTGGACTGGAAGAACAGCAGCGGCGGCATCCGGCGCCCCGCGGCGCCGGTGTCGATGGCCAGCGCGGTGGTGCGGTCGCCCCCGGCGCTGGCGAGCAGCAGGCCGGTGCGGCGCGGCGGGCCGGGCTCGCCGTAGCCTTCGGCCAGGCAGAGTTCGGCGACGGCCGCGACCAGCGGGTTGAAGGTCGAGGCGGAGAAGCCGGGCAGCGGAGGCGGCGGCCCGCCGTGCGTCCAGTGCGCGGTGGCGAGGGTGCGCAGGAGGTTCACGCGGCGGCCACCAGGAGTGCGGTGTTGGCGCCGCCGAACGCCGAGTTGAGGCTCAGCGCGCAGCGCGGCCGGGCGGACTCCGCGCGGGGGCCCAGCACGAGGTGCAGCCCGATCTCCGGGTCCGGCCCCAGCCAGCCGGCGTTCACCGGGAGCCGTCCGTCGTCCAGCACGCCGATGGTGACGGCGAGTTCGAGCAGTGCGGAGGCTTCCAGGGCGTGCCCGTGGACGGACTTGCTGGAGCTGACCGGGAGCGCGTCCAGGGCCGCGCCGAACACCTCGCGCAGCGCCCGCGCCTCCGCCAGGTCGGACATCGGCGAGCCGGTGCCGTTGGCGTTGACGTAGTCCACCGCGGACGGGTCGACCCCCGCCCGGGCCAGCGCGGACCGCACGGCCCGGACCACGCCCGCGCCGTCGGGCCGCGGCCGGCACACGTGGTGGGCGTCCCCGGAGCGGCCCCAGCCGGCCAGCCGGGCCAGCGGGCGGGCGCCGCGCGCGGCGGCGGCGTCCGCCGCCTCGACGACCACGGCCACCGCGGCGTCCCCGAGCAGGGTGCCGCTGCGCCCGGTGCTGAACGGCCGCAGCTCGCCGTCGCGGGCCAGCGCCCGGCCCGCGTCGAAGGCGGCGAAGACGCCCGGCTCCACCAGGTGACCGGCCGCGACCACCACCCGGGGGTGCCGGCCGGAGCCGACCAGGGCGGCGGCGTCGGCCAGCGCGGAGGCGGCGGCCACGCAGGCGCCGGTGTAGACCCGGGTCACCCCGGCCAGGCCGAGGGCGGCGGCGCCCTCCGACACCCGCTCGGCCGCCCCGCGGGTGTGCAGGTCGCTGTGCAGGGCGAGCAGCAGCGGTGCGCCGCAAGGGAGTTCCGCCTGCCCGCAGGCGTCGGCGACGG
>NZ_JBHUWH010000611.1:0-4009 GCF_042670125.1 Kitasatospora sp. NPDC057198
AACTCACCACGGAGCCGCTCCACATCCCCCAGCTTCACACCTGAAGAATGCCCACCAACAGGCAAGATCACCCAACGTAACGAAGCACTACTAGGGCCTATCCGGCGGATCATGGTTGATGCCATGGTGGTCGCGTGAGTTACAGCCTCTACCTGATCCGGTTCGAGCACGGCAATGCGGCAGTTATGGATGGCGGGTTGTTCGATGAGGTGATCGGGCCGCACGTCGTGAAGCGCGAGCCGGAACACGGTTTCGTGCAGATCCGTGCCGAGGACGGGGGCGAGGCTGACATCTACGCGGCCACCGAGGCCGGGCTGGGTCTGATCAGCATCATGGTCAGCCACTTCAGTCCCGGGCCGGTGCTCGACCTGGTCTCCGACCTGGCGATCCGGCTCGATGCCGAGATCGTGCTCCAGGAGGGAGCCACTCTCGTCTCCGCGGATGGGCGTCTGGAGCACCTTCCGGAGGATCTGCGGCATGACGCGGAGGTCGTCGGCCTCTCCGGTGCCGAGCTCCAGGCCGCGATCGGCCGTCTCTGACCCGGAGCCCGGTCAGTTCCTGAGCCACAGGCGAATCGAGGCCAGGGTGACGGTGCCGGTGAACACGTAGGCGCGCTTGTCGTATCGAGTGGCCACAGCTCTGGAGTGCTTGAGTTGGTTGATCGTGCGCTCTACCTCGTTGCGGCGCTTGTACATCTCCTTGTCGAACCCGGCCGGCCTGCCGCCTCGGCCGCCTCGGCGTCGGCGGTTGGCCCGCTGGTCCTTCGGTTCGGGGATGGTGTGCTTGATCTGGCGTCGGCGCAGGTAACGCCGGTTTCGGCGGGAGCTGTAGGCATTGTCGCCGCCCAGGTGGTCCGGGCGGGTACGCGGGTGCCCGCTGCCTGGACGCTTGACCCGGATTTGTTCGAGAACCGGAATCGGCTGCGGGCTGTCGCCCCACTGGCCGGGCGTGATCAGCAGTGCCAGCGGTCGGCGTCCGCCTTCGCCGGCGAGGTGGATTTTGCTGGTCAGGCCGCCCCGGGAGCGTCCGAGTCCTTCGTCGGGGCGGTGCTGCCGAGGCGTTGATCTTTTTTCGGGACTCGCAGCGTGCTTTGCGGGCCCCGGCCGCGTGCTGGTGTGCCCGGCACGAGGTCGAGTCGACGCTGACCATGCTCCAGTCCACCCGACCGCCGGCATCGGCATCGGTCAGGACTGCTTGGAGGATCCGGTCCCAGGTCCCGTCAGCCGACCAGCGCCGATGCCGCTCGTAAACGGTCTTCCAGCTCCCGAAACGCTCGGGCAGGTCACGCCACGGCACTCCGGTACGGACTCGGAACAGGATCCCGTTGATCACCCGGCGGTGCTTGCACCACCGTCCGCCCCGAGCACCGGACTTCGGCAGATGCGGTTCAAGCCGCGTCCACTCGTCGTTCGTCAGATCTCCCCGTCCCACGACCAGAACAACGATCCCATCGTCGGACGGTCACAAGATCCGCCGGACAGGCACTGGCCGGACGTTCCCCGGGCGCGGTGGCTGTCGGGACCGTCCGGCCGGGCTGCCAGGGGCTGTCGTTCGTCGTTCGGGTGGTGGGTGTCAAGCAGCGGGTGGTGCGGTGCGGCGCGGGCGGGCGCGCCACAGCGAGAGGGCGCTGAACACGCACATCGCGGCGATCACCGCCGCGGAGACCAGGAAGGCCGGCGAGGTGGGCGAGCCCGCGCTCGCCCCCGCCACCACGTACGCGGTGGTGATCGGCACCACGCCGAGGACGGTGCCCGCGAGGAACGGCCAGAACCGGACGCTCGAGAACGCGCAGGCGAAGGTGCCGGCCTGGAACGGCGCGCCCGGGAACAACCGGATCAGCAGCACGCTGCGGAAGCCCTGTTCGGACAGCCGCCGGTCGATCTCCGTCAGCACCTTCCCACGCACCAGCGGGCGCAGTGCCTCGCGGCCCAGCCCGCGGCCGAGGGCGAAGGCCACCGCCGCGCCCACCGCCGACCCCGCGACCGCCAGCGGCACGCCCCACAGCGAACCGAACAGCACCCCCATGCCCGCGTTCAGCGCCGGACGCGGCAGGAAGGCCACCGTGCCGAAGACGTACACCGAGAGCGCGATCGGCAGCCGCCACGGCCCGGTGGCGGCGGACAGGACGGCGGACGGGTCCCACAGCAGCAGCGAGGCCGCGGTCGCGCCGAGCACCGCGAACAGCACGCCCAGCCGCAGCAGTGCTCCGCGGTGCGGACGGCGTGTGGAAGGGCCCGGCCGCGCCCCGGTGGTCTCGGAGGCCCCGGTGACCGCGGGCGTCTCAGTGGTCTCGGGGATGTCGGCGGTCTCGGGGGTGGCGGCTGTCTCGGGCGGTCCGGGGGAGACGGCTGAGGCGGGTGCGGCTATCGGCTGCGGGACGGACACCAGGGGAGCTTAACCGGCAGCGGGCGGAGTGGGAACGGCGGCTCAGGCGGCCGGGCAGCGCAGCCGTTTGAGCAGATCGATGTCGGCGGTGTGGCGGGCGCCCTCGATCCGGGCGGGATCGTGGCGGCCGTCCGGGGTCTCGATGATCAGGGGGACGCCGGCGGTGGCGGGGTGCGCGAGCAGCGCCTCGAACGCGGCCGCCCCGATGTGGCCGGCGCCGATGTTCTCGTGGCGGTCCTTGCGGGCCCCCGCGACGTCCTGCGAGTCGTTGGCGTGGATCAGCCGCAGCCGGCCCGGCCCGGCCGCCCGGTGCAGGGCGTCGAAGAGCTCCTCCACCCCGTCCGGGGCGGCCAGGTCGTGCCCGGCCGCGAAGGCGTGACAGGTGTCCAGGCAGACGCCGACCAGCGGGTGGTGGTCGAGGGCCTCCAGGTAGGCGGCGAGGTCCTCCATCCGGGAGCAGAGCGAACTGCCCTGGCCCGCGGTCGGCTCCAGCAGCAGCCAGGGGGCGTCGGCCCCGTAGCGGTCGAGGCCGTCCAGGATCGGCAGCACCTGGGCGCGGACCTGGGCGAGCGCCTCCGCACGGGTGCCGCAGAGCGCGGAGCCGGTGTGCACGACCGTGCCGAGGGCGCCGATCGAGGCCGAGCGGTGCAGCGAGTGCGTCAGTGACTCGGCGGACTTCTCCCTGGTCGCGGCCGAGTCGGAACCGAAGTTGATCAGGTAGGGCGCGTGCACGTACGCCGGGACGCCCCGTTCGGCGCAGGCCGTCCGGAAGGCCAGGTCCTGCACCGGGTTCCCGGCCGGGGTGGCCCACCCGCGCGGGTTGGCCACGAACACCTGCACCGCCTCCGCCCCGACCTTCTCGGCGTAGGCCAACCCCGTTCCCGCCAGCCCCTTCCCGGCGACGGGGACGTGGGCGCCGATCGGGTTGCGCGGGGCGGAATCCATGACCAGGAGCATCGCACGGCAGGGCGGAAGCGCAGATCACCGGGGTCGGCGCACGGGCGCGGGCGTGGCGCGGGTGTGGTGTGGGCGCGGGTGTGGGCGCGTTGGCCGAGTCGGGCGGGGGCGGGGCGGTGCGCCGCCGGTTCTTCCGGCGTTCGGCGGGACGGTGCTGGAACCCGGCGCCGGACACGGACGGGACGACCTCTCCTTGCCCGCAGCGGCTTCGCAGCCGACGCGGTCGGCTTCAGCCCCGCCGGACTGTCCCAACTCGCCGAACGCGCGGACGCCGGAGGGCTGGAGGAGCCGGTGGAGGAGGTGCGCAGGGTTCCGCGGCCCGACGGCGCCCCGGGGCACCGTGCGGCACACCGGTGACGCGCACTATCGGGGCGGGGCGGGGCGGGTCGGGGTGGGGCGGGGCGAGGCGGGTCGGGGTGGGGTACGGGGACGGTGTACCTGGGGCGCACGGCGGCTTCGCGGCGTGCCTCTTCCCGTCCGCACCGGTTGACCGCCTCGCTGTCGGGCGGACGCCGACGCAGGTCGGACCGTTCGAGGGGCACCCTGCCGCGCGGGCTTCGGCGGGTGGCCCGGTAGCGGCTGGAGCGGCGGCGCGGCGTACCGCCGGGGGTGGTGGGCGGAGGACGGGACGGTCGGAGGGAAGACGCCGAGGGGCGCGGAAGTGGAT
>NZ_JBHUWH010000612.1:0-4003 GCF_042670125.1 Kitasatospora sp. NPDC057198
GGCCGGAGCCGTTGGCCGAGGGGTGGCGGGGGCGGCAGGGGCTACTTGCCGCCCGCCACCACCGGGACGGACGGGGAGGCGGCGCCCCCGGCGGGGGTGCCGGCGCCGCCGAGGTAGGCGTTCCAGCCCTCCTTCGGGGCCTGGCCGGGAGGGAGGGCCTGGAGCTTCTTGAGGACCGCCGGGTCCTGCGCCTCCAGCCACTCGACGAGCTGCCGGAAGGAGACCATCCGGACCTCGGGCTTGTCGGCGATCTGCTTGAGGGTCTCCTCGACGGCGTTCATGTAGATGCCGCCGTTCCACTGCTCGAAGTGGTTGCCGATGATGAACGGCGCCCGGTTGCCGTTGTAGGCGCGGTCGAAGCCGGCCAGGTACGAGTCGCGGGCCTGGGTCTGCCAGAACGCCTGCTTGCCGGGGTCGCCCTTGGTGTTGTCGCCGGACTGGTTGTACATGATGTTGTAGTCCATCGAGAGCACCTGGAAGCTGTGCCCGGGGAACGGGATGGACTGCAGCGGCATGTCCCACAGCGCGCCGCCGGCGAACTTCTGCGGCCACATCTGCAGGCCGCCGGGGCCCGAGCTGTCGTACTTCCAGCCGCGCTTGACGGCGGTGGGGAGCAGGCCGCGCTGGCCCTCCAGGCAGGGGGTGCGGCCGCCGATCAGTTCCTTGCGGTAGTCGAAGGGCAGCGCGGGCAGGTCGGTGTGGCCGGTGTTGGTGCGCCAGTTCATGACGAAGTCCATGGCCTGCTGGATCTCGCTGTCCCAGTCCTCGGGCGACCACTTGCCGCCGCCGTTGGCGCCGCAGAAGTGGCCGTTGAAGTGGGTGCCGATCTCGTGGCCCTCCAGCCAGGCCGCGCTGACCTGCTCGATGGTGGCGCGGATGTGCTGATCGCTGAGGTAGCCGATGTCGGAGGCGCCGATCGAGTGCTGCGGCGGGTGGTACAGGGTCTTCTTCGACTCGGGCAGGGTGTAGATGCCGCTGAGGAAGAAGGTCATGGTGGCGTCGTGTTCCCGGGCGAGCTTGCGGAACCGGCTGAACAGCTGGTTGTCGAGCTCGCCGGCGCCGTCCCAGGAGAAGACCACGAACTGCGGGGGCCGCTGTCCGGCCTCCAGCGGCACGGCCTGCGGCTGGTTGGGCTGCGGGCCGGTGTCGGAGGTGGAGCCGTCGCCGATCAGGGTGGCGGGGGGCTTGGGGACGGCGCTGGGGCTGCCGTTCGCGGCGAGGCCGTCGGCCTGCGCGGGCGGGGCGGAGCCCGCGTTCCCGGAGGAGCTCGCGCAGCCGGCGGCGAGGGTGGCGGCGGTCGCCGCACCGGCGGCCAGCAGCGTCCTGCGGGAGAGGGCGTCCATGTCTCACATCCGTTCACCAGGGAGTCAGGGGGTCACCGGCCGGATGAACTGTCCATCAGATGAAATGGAGAGATGGGTCGTCCGGGGGAGTCGGCCTCAGCATGGCACGCGTCCGACCGCCGCGCAGGTAAGCACGGCCCGGGTACGGATGACCGGGGGACGCCGCGCCGGAGCGCTCACCTGTTCGGCGCACCGGACCGGGGCGGCGGCGGTGCCGGGGAGTTGACTTGACGTCAGGCGGCCCGGTGCGCGGGCCCGCGGCACCCGGACACGGAGGACCCACCCGCCGATGTGGCAACCGCTGATCGACGCCTACCGGGACCGGATCGTCGACACCGGACGGGAGCCGCTGTTCCTGCTGCTGCTCGGCCTGGTGCTGTCGTTCCTGTTCATCCGGCTCAGCACCCGGATGATCCGCGCCCAGGTCCGCTGGTGGCCCGGCAACGTCACCCCGGGCGGGGTGCACGTCCACCACGTGGTGTTCGGGCAGGCCCTGCTGCTGGTGTGCGGGGTGGCCGCGTTCGCGGTGCGCGGCGACGGCGGCGCCTGGTGGAACCTGCTCGGCTTCGGGTTCGGCGTCGGCGCGGGCCTGGTGCTGGACGAGTTCGCGCTGGTCCTGCACCTCGAGGACGTCTACTGGTCCACCCAGGGCCGCGCCTCGGTGGACGCCGTGGTGTTCGCCGCCGCCGTGATCGGGCTGCTGCTGATCGGCGAGCTCCCGCTCGGCGGCTTCGCCCGGCACCCGGACGGGCCGACCATGGCCGGGGCGGCCGTGCTGCTCGCGCTGGTGCTGGTGAGCCTGCTCAAGGGCAAGACCTGGACGGGGCTGCTGGGCATCATGCTCTGGCCGCTCGCCCTGGTCGGCGCCGTCCGGCTGGCCCGCCCGGCCAGCCCGTGGGCCCGCTGGCGCTACCGCTCCCGCCCCCGCCGGCTGGCCCGCGCCGAGCGCCGCGAGGACCGGATCCACCGCCGCCTGGTCGCCGCCAAGACCGCCGCGTACGACCTGGTGGCCGGCACCCCCGACGCCGACCCGGAGCCCGAGCCCGAGCCCGAGCCCGAGCCCGTGTCCGGGCCCGCGTCCGTCCCAGTCGGACCCGCACCCGCCGCACCCGTGCCCGCCGAGCCGCTGCCCGAGCGGCCGCCCGCGCCCTGGCGGCTGCGCTGCGCCGCGCTCGCGCAGTGGTACCTGCGGGCCGCCGTCCTGCTCAACCTGCTCGGCGCGCTGGTCGCCCCGTTCCGGGCCCGGGTCGAACGGGCCGACCGGGGCGAGTACTTCACCCCGGTGCTGGTCACCTCCGGCTTCACCACCGCGCTGCTGGCCGGGCTGCTCGCCGTGATGCTGCGCCGCCGCAAGCGGGCCGCCTGGATCACCGCCCTGGTGATCACCACTGCGCACGCCGCGCTCCACGCCCTGGCGCTGGCCCTCCCCGAGTACCGTGCGCACCCGTTCAACTGGGTCTCGGCCGCGCTCACCCTGGCGCTGCTGCTGGCGCTGCTGGCCGCCCGCCCGGTGTTCCGGGTCCGCGGCGGGCGGGGCAACCTGCCGCTGGCCGCCGCCGTGCTGCTGCTCGGCGGGGCGCTGCTGACCGGCCTCGGCGCCCTCGCCGTCCGGCTCTGGCACACCGGCCCGGTGCCCGGCCGGGGCGAGGCCGCCCGGTACGCGGTGCTGCGGCTGGCCACCGTCTCCGGCGCGGTCGAGGTCGACGGCGTGGACGTGCCGGGCTGGCTCGACCTCGGCCTCAACCTGCTCGCCACCGCCCTGCTGCTGCTCACCCTGCGGATCCTGCTGCGCTCCCCGCGCGGCACCGAGCGGCAGGGCCCCGAGGACGAGCGGGCGCTGCGCGCGCTGCTGGAGCGCTACGGCGGACGCGACTCGCTGGGCTACTTCGCGCTGCGCCGGGACCGGGCGGTGTGCTTCTCGCCCGGCGGCGGGGCCGCCGTCGCCTACCGGGTGGTCAACGGGGTGGCGCTGGCCTCCGGCGACCCGGTCGGCGATCCGGAGGACTGGCCGGGGGCGATCGAGGAGTGGCACCGGCGGGCCCGCGCGCACGCCTGGATCCCCGCTGTCACCGGCGCCGGCGGGCTCGGCGGCGCGGCGTACGCCCGCACGGCCGGGCTGCGCGCGCTGCACCTGGGCGACGAGGCGGTGGTCGACGCGGCCGGCTTCACCCTGGCGGGCCGGGAGGCGCGCGGCCTGCGGGAGACCTGCCGTCGGGTGGAGCGGGCCGGGTACGCGGTGCTGCTGCGCCGCCACCGGGACGTCCCGCCCGGGGAGTTCGCCGACCTGGCCCGGCTCGCCGACGCCTGGCGGCACGGGCGCGCCGAACGCGGCTTCCCGATGGCGCTGGGCCGGCTCGGCGACCCGGCGGACGGCGACTGCCTGCTCGCCGAGTGCCGCGACGGGGCCGGGCGGACGGCCGCGCTGCTGTCCTTCGTCCCGTGGGGCCCGGACGGGCTGTCGCTCGACCTGGTGCGCCGCGACCGGGAGTCCGACGGCGGGCTGGTCGAGTACGCCGTCGCCGCGCTGCTCGGCCGGGCCGCCGAGTTCGGGACGGCCCGGGTGTCGCTGAACGTCGCCGTGCTCCGCGAGGCGTCCGGGCCCCGGCCGGGCGCCGGGCCGGGTGCCGGGCCGGGCGCCGGGCCGGGGCTGCGGCTGCGGC
>NZ_JBHUWH010000613.1:0-4000 GCF_042670125.1 Kitasatospora sp. NPDC057198
CGGTGGCCCTGCACCCCGGCTTCGGCGACGATGGCGCCGACCGGCGAGGCGAGGCCGTCGACGCTCCTGTCGAGCAGGCGGCTCAGATCGCGCTCAAGGTCCATGGCCTGATTCCTCGTTGTCGGCTCGGGAGGGTCGGTCGGTCGGTCAGGACTGGAAGAGGGCCTCGCGGTCCTCTTCGAGGATGTCCCGCAGTTTGGCCAGCGAACGGAAGTTGAGGCTCTTCACGGCTCCGGGGGAGATGCCGAGCATCTCGGCCACGGCCTCGATGCTGTGGTCCTCCAGGTAGCGCAGCACCACCACCGCCCGGTTGCGGGGCGGGAGTTGGCTCAGTGCGGCGACCATGACCAGTCGCAGCTCACCGCCGTCGCCCGATCCGGACGGCCGCTCCGGCAGGTCGGCGGTGACGATCTCGGAGGACTTCCGCAGCCGCTTCTGCGAGAGGTAGCTGCGCAGCAGCACCTTCCGGGCGTAGGCGTCGATCGTGGACACGTCGCCACCGCGCCGCATCCGGCCCCAGACCGAGAACATCTTCGCCAGCGTGGTCTGCACCAGGTCCTGGGCCTGGTGCCAGTCCCCGCACATCAGGTAGGCGACCTGGAAGAGGCGGTGGGCCCGGCCGCTCGCGAACTGCTCGAACTCGAGCTCCTGCTCCATGCCGCCGCCCCCGTGCCCCGTGCCGTACCGATGTCGCCAGTACTACGCGCCAACCGGCCGCCAGGTTACGCGGGGGGAAGAACTTCCGGATCACAGCGCCGGCGCCCCCGCGCCCCGCCCGCCGGTTCTACTCGGGTTCCGCCCCCGGGGCGGGGTCCGGATCCCGCGGCTGTCCAGGTGCGGCGCGCCGCGGTCCGGCGGCCAGGGCGCGGTCGATCTCGTTGATGGTCCTGGCGGCTTCGGACAGGCGGGCCTTGGCGGCGGCGACCTCCGCGAGCAGGCGGGCGGCCACCCGGTCGGCGTCCTCGTACCCGTCCGGCTCCCCGGGGTCCGTGGGGGTGCGCTCCACGCCGCCGCTCCTTGCAGTTCCGGCTCTCCGGGCAGCTCGTCCGCCCCCGGGAAGGTGCACCCGGCCAGCCGCGGTTCATTTTATTGCATAGTGCAAAGAATGGACAAGCGCTCACCGCCGGGGCGCGGTGAAGCCGCCCCTGACGGCCTCCCAGCGCTGCGCCTGGGCCGCGGTGAGCGTGCCGCGGATTTCGGTGAGCCTGAGGAGCTGGGCCTCGGCCTCCTGCCCGAGGGCCTGCGCCTCGGCGCGGTAGTGGTCGGTGACCAGGGCCTGGAGTTCGGCGTCGTCCATGACGGGGGCGACGCGCTGGGCGATCCGGTTCATGTCGCGGTAGGAGCCCTGGAGGCGGAAGGGGGGTTCGGTGCGGTGCCGGTCGTGCTGGGCGGCGGAGTCGACGTAGGCGCGGTTGGCGAGCATGTCGGGGACGCGGAAGCCGTGGCCGGACTCGGTGTAGGGGTTGGCGGCCATCACGACGGCGAAGCGCTTGCCGCGCAGGTCCCATTCGCGGGGCCGGCCGTCCCGGACGCCCTCGATGCGGCGCCGGGCGTCGCACAGCGGGACGAAGCGCTGGAGGAGTTCGGGCGAGGTGTGCTGGATGTCGTCGACGTACAGCAGGGTGTTGCTGCCGGCGTGCAGGGCGAAGTTGAGCTTCTCGATCTCGCGCCGGGAGGTCGCGTCGGGGGCCCCGGCGGGCGCGGGCGGGCGGGCTGCGGGCGCCTGACCTGCTACGTCGCCGGGCCGGGGCCGGGGCAGCGCCCTACGACCGCCACAGGCGCGGGGTGGGGCAGTGGAGCGTGCCGCCCTCGAACGCGACGGTGGCGCTGCCGGGGGCGATCTCGGTGAAGCCGGCGTCGCGGACGACCGGGAGGCGGCCGTCGGTGAGGGCGGGCCAGGTGGCGGCGGGGGCGGTGCGGACGGCGAGGGGGAAGCCTTCGGCGGCCCACTTCTCGCGCTGGGTCCGGTCCAGTTCCCACCAGGCGAGTTGGGCGGCGTGGCCGGTCTGGGCCATGGTCTTGCCGGCGCTCATCTCGAGGGCGGGGTTGAGCCAGAGCACGGGGACGCCCTCGGGGGCGGGGCCGGGCGGCTCGGGGTCGTCGAGGTCGGTGCCGGAGACCTGGAGCTTGGCGAGTTCCTTGGGCCAGCCGTCCAGCGGGACCGGCGGGAAGACCCGCACCTCGGCGCCGCCCGCGCCGGTGACGGTGATGCCGGGCAGCTCGCCCGCCCTGCGCCACTCGCCGCCGCGGGCGCGCCGGACCACCTTGCGGATCCGGGCGTCCTCCCAGGCGGCGACCCGCTCGGCCCATTCGCCGTCCGGCTCGGCGGCCCGGGGGTCGGCGAGCAGGGTGAGGACGGCGCGCGCCGAGGTCTCCAGCGCGTCGGTGCGGGCGGGCGGGTCGGTCCGCTCCAGCCGGACCAGCAGCGGCAGCACGTACTGCGGGCGGGTGTCGCGGTCTTCGGCGTGCCCGCCGACGGCGGGGGCGGCGGGCTGCTGAGGGGGGAGGTCGAAGGGTGAGCTCACCGTCCCAGGATGCCAGTTCAGCGGCGGTAGCCCCGGCCGGGGTCGCGTTCCTCGGCGTCCTCGTAGTCGAGGAACCAGCCCTCGGGGTGGGTGGCGGCGAGGAGCCGGTCGATCCGCTGGCCCGCGTCGAGGTCGCCGTCCTCCTCGTCGGGGCCGTAGACGCCGAACAGTTCGTCGGAGCAGCCGTCCCAGTCGTAGTCGTACAGGTCGGCGGGCAGGTCGCCCATCATGTCGGCGACCGATTCGGGCTGGGCGCCGAGCAGGGAGCGGGCGTCGGCCAGGGCCAGGCGCAGCGCGACGTCCTCGGCGGGGCAGCGGGGCAGCGGCCACTCGCCGATGGCGAGGTCGTCGGCGAGGTCGTCGAAGGCGCGGGCGAAGGCGCGCCGCCAGCCGCGGTGCAGGTTCCAGGTGCGCTGCTGGAGGCGGCCGAAGACCGTCCAGTCGCTCTCGTCGGCGACGGTGACGGGGTCGTCGCCGTGGTCGTCGAGGTCCTCGTAGGCGGCGTCGGCGAGGCTGATCAGCTGGGTGTGGACCAGGCAGGCGGTGCGCGGGGTGAGCGTCCAGTCGCCGGTGTCGCCGTCGTCGTCGAGCGGGAAGAGCTCGGCGAAGTCGGGGGCGAAGTCGTCGGTGACGCTGATCTCCAGGGTGCCGCCGAGGGCCTCGATCCCGGGCAGCGAGGCGACCAGCCGGTCGGGGTGGAGCAGGGCGCCGAGGGCCGCGTTGGGGTCCTCGGCGACTTCGCGCAGCAGTTGGGCGCGCTGGCCCTCGGGGTCGATGCCGGCGAAGTCGAGTTCTTCGACGGCGGCCCGCGCGGCGGCCCGCAGGGCCGGCCAGTCGGTGATCCGCAGGCCCAGTACCACGGTGGCCTCGATCTCCTGCGCGCCGGATTCCTCCGCCGCGTGCGACCCCTGTGGCTGATCGTTTCGCTCGCCCATGCGACAAGGTTGACAAACCCGGTGCCCGGTGTCCATCAGCTCTCCCGATCCGGTGCCCGGCGGCGGTGGCGCGCGGGCGCGGAACGCGGTTGCCCGGCGCGCCGGGGTAGCCGACCGGCCGGGTCGGACGGGAGGCTGGGGGCATGAGCGAACTGAACGATTTCGGCGGCGGGCAGGACCCGGCCGGCGGTGTGCTGGTGGTGACCACGAACGACGTCCCGGGGCACCGGGTGGTCCGGGTGATCGGCGAGGTGTTCGGGCTGACGGTGCGCTCGCGGCACATCGGCTCGCAGATCGGCGCGGGCCTGAAGTCCCTGATGGGCGGCGAGCTGAAGGGGCTGACGAAGACGCTCGTCGAAACCCGCAACCAGGCGATGGAGCGCCTGATCGAGCAGACGAGGGCCCGCGGCGGCAACGCGGTGCTGATGATGCGCTTCGACGTCACGGAGGCCGCGGACGTCGGCACCGAGGTGTGCGCGTACGGCACGGCCGCGGTGATCGAGCCGCTGGGCTGACGCGCGCGGCGGGGCGGCCCCGGAG
>NZ_JBHUWH010000614.1:0-3971 GCF_042670125.1 Kitasatospora sp. NPDC057198
CGTCAGGCCGTGTTCAGGGCCTAGCTGAACGAGTCGCCGCAGGCGCAGGAGCCGGTGGCGTTCGGGTTGTCGATCGTGAAGCCCTGCTTCTCGATGGTGTCCACGAAGTCGACGGTGGCGCCGCCCAGGTAGGGGGCGCTCATCCGGTCGGTGACGACCTTGACACCGTTGAAGTCCTTGACGACGTCGCCGTCCAGCGAACGCTCGTCGAAGAAGAGCTGGTAGCGCAGGCCCGAGCAGCCGCCGGGCTGCACGGCGACGCGCAGCGAGAGGTCGTCGCGGCCCTCCTGCTCCAGCAGGCCCTTGACCTTGGCCGCGGCGGCATCGGTGAGGAGGATGCCACTTTCGACGGTGGTCTCGTCCTGGACGGTCATGCTTACTCCCGGTCTGTGACGACTGTGATCCGCCAGTGCCAACCAGCGGCCCCCCGGATTCATTTCCGGGAGGTGGTGCGTTCGGGGGACATTTTTCGTCGCCCACTCCCCCACGTACCCCATGCTCGCACACCGGGCGCGGCGGGTCACCGCCCACTTCGGCAAACCGCTACCGTCCGCGCGCCCGGCGCAGCAGGATGTGAGGGGTGATCATTCGTCAGCTCAGGGACACCGCGGAGGACGCCGGGGCCGTCCAGCGGGTCTCCCGTGCCGCGTTCCGCGACCTGGACGGCCGGCCCCCGGACGATCCCGACCGGCCCGGCGACGAGGCGCACCGGATCAGGGCGCTGGCCCGGGCCAGGCACCTCGCGGTGACGGACCCGGAGGGGTGCTGGATCGCCGAGCAGGACGGCGAGGCCGTCGGGGTGGCGCTGTCGCTGCGCCGCGAGGGCGTGTGGGTGCTGCCGCTGTTCGTCGTGCTGCCCGCCGCGCAGGGGCGGGGGGTGGGCCGGCTGCTGCTGGAGCGGGCCACCGCGTACGGGCGGGGGTGCCTGCGCGGCATGCTGTGCGCCTCGCCGTCCCCGGCGGCGGCCCGGCGCTACCGGCGGGCCGGGTTCACCCTGCACCCGGCGATGCGGCTGACCGGGCAGGTCGACCGGGAGCGGCTGCTGGACCCGGGCGACATCCCGGTGCACGCGGGCAACTCGACGCACCTGCACCTGCTGGACTCGGTCGACCGCCAGGTGCGGGGCGCGGCGCACGGCCCGGACCACCCGTTCATGCTGGCGCACTTCGAGGAGCTGCTGGTCGCGGACACCCTGGCGGGCAGCGGCTACTGCTACCGGGACGGCGGCACCGTGCAGCTGGTCGCCGCGACCTCCAAGCGGATCGCCGTCCGGCTGCTGCGCGAGGCGCTGGCCCGGGTGCCGGCCGGGACGGAGGCGAGCGTCTCCTTCCTGACCGCCGAACAGGAGTGGGCCGTCGACGTGGGCCTCGACCTGGGCCTGTCCCTCTCCACCCGCGGCTACCTGGGCCTGCGCGGGATGCGGCCGCCGATGCCGTACGTCCCCAACGGGGGCTACCTGTGATCGCCAGGGGCTCGGGGAACGGTGGGCCGGGGACTGCGAAGGGGCTGCGAGAGGTTCGCTGCCGTGGCGCGCGTCTGCTTCCGGTTCTGTCACGGACACGCAGCAGCACGGACCTCCGACGGGCTCCGGCCACCAGCAGCACCGACTCGCCGTTCCCCGAGCCCCTGTCGGGGCTCTCCTACTCCATCGTGTCGAGGATCTCCTGGACCATCTCCATCGTCGTCCCCGGGTGCAGGAAGGCGAAGCGGGCGACGGTCTCGCCGTCCCAGCCGGTGGGGGTGACGAAGCCGGTCTGGTCGGCGAGGAGCTGCCGGGACCAGCGGTAGTAGTCGTCGTGCGTCCAGCCCTTGCGGCGGAAGCAGACGGCGGAGAGCTGCGGGTCGTGGAGGAGTTCGAGGTGGTCGGCGTCGCGGATGAGCCGGGCGGTGGCCCTGGCCAGGCGCAGGCCGGCCTCGATGGCGTCGGTGTACGCCTGGACGCCGTGGACCGCGAGGGAGAACCAGAGCGGGAGGCCGCGGGCGCGGCGGGTGAGGTGGTAGGCGTAGTCGGTGGGGTTCCACTCGTCGCCCTCGGTGTGCAGGACGTCGAGGTAGGAGGCGTCCTGGGTGTGGACGGCGCGGGCCAGCCGCGGTTCGCGGTAGAGCAGGGCGGCGCAGTCGAACGGGGCGAACAGCCACTTGTGCGGGTCGACGACGAAGCTGTCGGCGTGCTCGATGCCGTCGTAGCGGTGGCGGACGGAGGGGGCGAAGAGGCCGGCGCCGCCGTAGGCGCCGTCGACGTGGAACCAGAGGCCGTGCTCGCGGGCGACCTCGGCGATGCCGGCCAGGTCGTCGACGATGCCCTCGTTGGTGGTGCCGGCGGTGCCGACGACGGCGATCACGGTCTCGGGGTGGGGGTCGGCGGCGAGGGCGGCGCGCAGGGCGTCCCCGGTGAGGCGGCGGTCGACGGCGGGGACGAGGAGGGGTTCGACGCCGATGATGTTGAAGGTGTTCTTGACCGAGGAGTGCACCTGGTCGGCGACGGCGATCCGCAGCCGGGCCTCCGGTCCGACGGCCAGGCGGCGCCTCGCGGTGTCGCGGGCGACGACCAGGGCGGAGAGGTTGCCGGCCGAGCCGCCGGAGACGAAGGTGCCGCCGGCGCTCGCGGGCAGGCCGGCCCGGTCCGCTATCAGGCGCAGGACCTGGTTCTCGGCGGCGATCGCGCCGGCCGCCTCCAGCCAGGAGATGCCCTGGAGGGAGGCGCAGGAGACGACCATGTCGAAGAGCAGGGCGGCCTTGGTGGGGGCGCAGGGGATGAAGGAGAGGTAGCGGGGGCTGTCGGCGGAGATGACGGCGCGGGAGAGCTCGTGGTCGTAGAGCTTGAGCACGTCGGCGGGGTGGTTGCCGTGGTCGTTCAGCAGCCCGGCGAGGGCCTCGCGCAGGTGGGTGCCGTCGCCGGGGTGGTCGAGCGGGACGGGGTCGTACTGCAGCCGTTCGCGCATGTAGTCGAAGACGAGGTCGACCAGCTCGTTGTCCGGCTTGTGCATGCGGTCGGGGGCTGCGTACACGGGTGTCCTCTTCGCTGCGAACGGTGCTGGGGGTGCCGGGAGGGGCAAGATCAGCGTAGGCAGCGGGGGTGGGCGGGCGCGCGTCGGAACGCGGCCGTCCGGGGCGGGTTTCCTGCGTGTTCGGGCGGGGGCGCGCAGGAAAGCTGCGCGGGGTGGGTCAGATGAGCTGGGAGAGGACGACGGCGGAGCGGCTGCGCTGGACGCCGGGCTCCTTGCGGATGCGCTCGATGACGGCTTCCAGGTGGCGGGTGTCGGTGGCGCGCAGGTGGACGAGGGCGTCGGGGTCGCCGGTGACCGTCCAGGCGGCGGCGACCTCGGGGAACTGGCGCAGGGTGGCGAGCAGTTCCTCGGGCGAGGTGCGGGGGCGGCAGTAGACCTCGACGAAGGCTTCGGTGTGCCAGCCGAGCAGGGCGGGGTCGAGGACGACGGTGAAGCCGCGGACCACGCCGCGCGCCCGCAGCCGGTCGATCCGGCGGCGGACGGCGGTGGCGGAGAGGTTGCTGAGCAGTCCGATCTCGGCGTAGGAGGCGCGGCCGTCGCGGCTGAGGTGTTCGAGCAGCAGGCGGTCGGTGTCGTCGAGGTCCGGCCGGACGGGCTCGGGCTCGGGCGGCCGGGGGGTACTCATGACGGGGCTCCACGGGTGGTGCGGGTGAGGGTGGCGGGCCGCGGGTGGCGCGGCCGGCGGAGCCCATTGTCGCGGACGGCCGGAGTCCGGTCAGTCCACCAGCAGGACGATCTTGCCGCGGGTGCGGCCCTCGGCGTTGAGGGCCTGGGCGGAGGCGGCCTGGCTGAGCGGGAAGGTGGAGGCGACGGGGACGGTGAGCAGGCCCTCGTCGGCGAGCCGGGCGACGGCGGCGAGGTCGTCGGGGTCGGGGCGGGTGAAGACGTAGCGGCCGCCGCGGGCGGTGACGGTGTAGTCGGCCACGGAGGCGATCCGGGAGGGGTCCTTGAGCAGGCCGAGGG
>NZ_JBHUWH010000615.1:0-3949 GCF_042670125.1 Kitasatospora sp. NPDC057198
GGGCCGGCCCGCGGTCAGCGCCGGCCGCCGGCCACCAGGCGGAAGGCGTTGAGGTCCTCGTCGTTGCCGAAGGCCAGCGCGATCCAGGAGCCGTCCGCGAACACCAGGTCCTGCCGCCGGGCCCAGAGGTCGTTCGGGGTGTCCGGGCGCAGCCACCAGCTGCCGACGGGCAGTTCGATCAGCGGGGTGGTCTGGTACTCGGAGATGGACTGGCCGGAGGTCCAGCGGCTGAGGAACAGCAGCCGGCGGTCGGTGAGCATCATGGTGAACAGCTCGTGGTCGGCCTTGAGCTTCTCGCCGGCGGTGGTGCGCACGGCCCGCCACAGCAGCCAGGCGGTGGAGCCCTCGGGGCCGTGCCAGGAGCCGCCGTGCAGCGGGCGGCGGATCGCCCGGTAGGCCCGCCGGGTCAGCGAGAGGCCGTACGGGCGGCGCCCGTACGCGTCCGGTCCGAAGATGTCGACGAACCAGCGCGGCAGGAAGTACAGCCACAGTCCGCGCCAGAGTGATTTGAAGAAGTTCATCGTCCAAATGAGAGGGGCGAAACCGGCGGCGCGAACGGTGTCGCGGTCCCACCAGAGCGGCAGTAGGCGGTCCAATTCGGCGGCCCACGTGCCGATCATCGGCTCGCCCTGATACAGGTACTGACCTGCGGTTCGCTGGAGCTGGTAATCGCCGTAGGCAACCGCCGGAAGCGGCTGCGGCTGATATGCGCTCATTTGACAAACCCCCCATTTCCCAAAGCAGTTCGGTTTTCTGCGGGGATCAAACTACCGGGTGGGGGAAGTGTTTTCGACCACCCCCCGGACAATGGCCCGGACAACGGTCCGGACAACGGCCCGGACGCCTCCGGCGGCCTGCGAGAATGAGGGCATGTCGACCTCTCCCGCCGCCCCCGGCAGCACCGCACTGGACCCGGCGATCGCCGCCCGCCTCAAGCGCACCCCGGACGGCCTGCTGCCCGCCGTCGCCCAGCAGTACGACACCGGCGAGGTGCTGATGCTCGGCTGGATGGACGACGAGGCGCTGCACCGCACCCTGACCACCGGCCGCTGCACGTACTGGAGCCGCAGCCGGGCCGAGTACTGGGTGAAGGGCGACACCTCGGGCCACGTCCAGCACGTCAAGCAGGTCGCCCTGGACTGCGACGGGGACACCCTGCTGGTCAAGGTCGACCAGGTCGGCGCGGCCTGCCACACCGGCGACCGGACCTGCTTCGACGCCGACGTGCTGCCGCTCGCCGAGTAGCCTGTCCCCGACCGTCCGCCCTTCTCATCCGATCGGTGTCCCATGGAACTTGAGGCTTTCCGCACGCTCGCCGCCGACACCCGGGTCATCCCGGTCACCCGCCGGCTCCTGGCGGACGGCCTCACCCCGATCGGCGTGTACCGCAGCCTCGCCGCCGAGCGGCCCGGCACCTTCCTGCTGGAGTCCGCCGAGCAGGGCCGCAGTTGGGCCAGGTACTCCTTCGTCGGCGTGCGCTCCGGGGCCGTCCTCACCGTCGGCGCCGACGGCGGCGCCCGCTGGCTGGGCGAGCCCCCCGTCGGCATCCCCACCGCCGGCGACCCGCTGGAGGTGCTGCGCGCCACCCTGGCCGCCCTGCACACCCCCCGGCACCCCGACGACGGCCTCCCGCCGCTCACCGGCGGCCTGGTCGGCTACCTCGGCTACGACGTGGTGCGCCGGCTGGAGAAGCTGCCGAACCTCACCCCGGACGACCTGAAGCTCCCCGAGCTGACCCTGCTACTCGCCACCGACCTGGCCGTCCTCGACCACGCCGACGGCACCGTGCTGCTGATCGCCAACGCGGTCAACCACAACGACCTGGCCACCGGCGTCGAGGAGGCGCACGCGGACGCCGTCGCCCGGCTCGACGCGATGGAGGCCGACCTGCGCCGCCCGGTCGACCCCGGCCTGGCCACGTACACCCCGACCGCGGTCGACGCGCACTCGCCGTTCGGCGGCGAGCCGTACCGCAAGGCCGTCGAGGTGGTGAAGGAGCGGATCCGGGCCGGCGAGGCGTTCCAGGTCGTCCCCTCGCAGCGCTTCGAGGCGCCCTGCCCGGCCTCCGCGCTCGACGTCTACCGCGTGCTGCGCACCACCAACCCCAGCCCGTACATGTACCTGTTCCGCTTCCCCGGCCCGGACGGCGGCGCCGAGGGCGGCTTCGACGTGGTCGGCTCCAGCCCCGAGGCGCTGGTCAAGGTGGCCGGCGGCGAGGCCATGCTGCACCCGATCGCCGGCACCCGGCACCGCGGCGCCACCCCGCACGAGGACGCCGAACTGGCCGCCGAGCTGCTCGCCGACCCCAAGGAGCGGGCCGAGCACCTGATGCTGGTCGACCTGGGCCGCAACGACCTCGGCCGGGTCTGCGCGCCTGGCTCGGTCGAGGTGGTGGAGTTCATGACCGTCGAGCGCTACAGCCACGTCATGCACATCGTCTCCACCGTCACCGGCAAGGTCGCCGAGGGCCGCAGCGCGTTCGACGTCCTCACCGCCTGCTTCCCGGCCGGCACCCTCTCCGGCGCGCCCAAGCCGCGCGCCATGCAGATCATCGAGGAGCTCGAACCCACCCGCCGCGGGCTGTACGGCGGCTGCGTGGGCTACCTGGACTTCGCGGGCGACTCCGACACGGCGATCGCCATCCGGACGGCGGTGATCCGCGACGAGACCGCGTACGTCCAGGCGGGCGCGGGCGTGGTCGCCGACTCCGACCCGCACGCGGAGGACACCGAGTGCCGCAACAAGGCGGCGGCGGTGCTCAGGGCGGTCGCGGCGGCGAACACGCTCCGCTGAGGCCCCGCGCCCGCCCGTCCACCCGGGCGCCCGCTGCCGGGCCGGACCCGGCAGCGCCGGGTGCGTCGCTCCGGGCTCCTCGGGACGGGGCGGAGGGGCGGGGGTCGGGGCGGGGGTGAGGTCGGGGACACTGGGGGGGTGAGTGAGACGTCTGCTTCCCCGGTCGGTGCTGCCTCCCCTGCTGCGAAGGCCCGCGGCACGCTGGGCCTGATGCTGTTGCTGACCGCGGTCGGCGCCGCGTTGGTGCTGACGGCGGTGGGGCGGACCTGGGCGGAGGGGGTGGCGCTCGGGATGGGGGGCAGCCGGGTCGCGGTGAGTGCGAGCGGGAGCAGGCTGACCGCGCTGCCGACCGGGATGGCGCTGGTGGCGATGGCGGCGGCGGTCGCGGTGTTCGCGGTGCGCGGCCGGACGCGGGTGCTGGTGGGTGTGCTGACGGTGCTGGCGGGGGCGGGGGCGGTCGCCGGGGCGGTGATCGGGTACACCGACACCGCGGGGCTGCACGCCGTCGCGGCGGGGCAGTTGGCGCTGAGCAGCGGCCGGGCCGAGGAGATCACCCGGACGGCGTGGCCGTGGGTGGCGCTGGCGGGCGGGGTGCTGCTGGTGGCGGCGGGGGCGTTGACGGCGTGGTTCGGCAGCGGCTGGCCGGCCATGGGGTCGCGGTACGAGGCGCCGACCCGGAAGGCCCCGGCGCGGGCGGACAGCCCGTCCGACCTGTGGAAGGCGCTGGACCGGGGCGAGGACCCGACCGGCTGAGACCGGCGGGCGAGTGTGCTCGGCACCACGGCCGCCCCGGCTTGGGGCTGCCGTGTTCGGCCCGGCACAATGGAGGGGTCAACCCGTCGAGCGCCGCCCAGGACCGCCCGACCGGGCCCCGGAGAAACAAGGAGCACCAACAAGATGGCTGCAGCAGCGCACGGCCACACCCCCGCCGCGTGGACCGGCGTGGTCATTGCTTTCGTCGGCTTCTGCGTGTCGGGTGTCGCGATGATCATCCCGAACGTCGTGCTGGTCATCGCGGGCCTCGCCGTGGTGCTGATCGGCGGCGTGGTCGGCAAGGCCATGTCGATGGCGGGCATGGGCAAGCAGCCCAGCAAGAACTTCGCCCCGGCCGCGGCCGAGGAGCGCAGCGCGGTCGCCGCGGGCTGACCCGGCGGGG
>NZ_JBHUWH010000616.1:0-3893 GCF_042670125.1 Kitasatospora sp. NPDC057198
ACCACCTGGCCGGGCACCTGCTCGGGCCCGGCCGGACGCACCGGCGCCGGGGCCGACGCGCTCCGGGTGCCACCGTCCAGGTGGGTGCCACCGCCACCGGCCAGGTGCCCGGCGCCGCCGAGCACCCCCGACAGGTTCGGCACCGCGGACGACTGCGCCGCAGTGGCACCGGCGGGCTGCTCCACCACCCTCGACGCGACGTTCCCGTCCAGCGGCGCGGGACCCTCCTGGTGCGGCGCGGGCGACGGGTGCGACTGCGCGGCGGCCGGCTCGTGGCGCGGCGCGGCGTTCTCGTGCGGCTGGGGCGTCGGAGCCTCGTGCGGCTGCTGCGTCGCGGACTCGTGGTGCGGAGCCGGGGTCTCGTGCGGCTGAACCGTCGACGTCTCGTGCAGCTGCGGCGCCGGGGCCTCGTGCGGCTGCGCGGCGGCCGGCTCGTGGTGCGGCGCGGGCGATTCGTGAACCTGCGCGGCAGCCGGCTCCTGGTGCGGGGCCGGAGTCTCGTGCGGCTGCTGCGCCACCGGCTCCGGACGCGGCGCAGCGCTCTCGTGCACCTGCGGGGTCGGCGTCTCGTGCGGCTGGACCGCGACCGACTCCGCTCGCGGTGTGGGCGACTCCTGGTGCGGCTGCGGCGCGGGCGTCTCGTGCGGCTGTCCGGTCGTCGGGTGCACCGAGCGCACCATCGCCGGTTCGGTTTCGGTGTTCGGTGCGGCCGTCCGCGAGTCGATGCGGGAGACGGCGGGCTCCTGGGCCCGGGTGTCCACCTGCTCGTGGGGGGCGGGGGCGGCCGTCTCGTGCGTGGTCGCCCCGGCCGTGTTTCCTGCCGTGCTCCCGGCCGTGGTCCCGGTGCTGCGGTCGGAGCCGAACGGCGCCAGGCCGTTCACCTTCGGCTCGCCCGCACCTGTCGTGCTGGTGTGCCCGGACGACGAGCCCGCGTCCGCGGTCGAGCCTGGGCCAAACGCGGCCCCGGCCCCGGACCCGGCCCCGGAGGTGCTCGCGGAGGTGCTCGCGGACGTACTCCCGGAGGTCGGCGCGGGTCCCGCGCTGTCGCCGGAGGTCGTTCCGGACGGGCCGCGGTAGGTGCTGTCGCCGGAGGAGGAGGTGGGTTTGGTGAACGTGGGCGGGCCGTCGTGGCCGGCGCCGGCGGTGTCGGGGAGGTCGAGCTTGGGGGCGTCCACCGGCTTGGGGACGTTCCCGTGGCTCTTGATCGCGGAGGCGCCGGCGTGCAGGCCCGCGCCCGCGCCGCCGGACAGGCCGGAGCCGAGCAGGGAGCCGCTGTCGACGTGGCCGGTGGTGATCAGCTGGGTGGAGACGTCCGCGCCGACGCCGATGGCCGCGCCGGTGCCGATCTTGCCGGCGGTCGAGTTGAGCGCGTTCTCCGCACCGATCTTCTTGCCGGCCGCGCCGATGCCCTTGCCGATCAGGTGGGCGGAGGCGCCGCCGACCGCGCCGCCGAGCGCGTTCTGGCCGACTTCCTTCATGTCGATGCTCTTGCGGTGGCCCTCGGCCAGTTCGATGCCCTGGGCGAGGAAGTTGATCGCGCCCATCTGCGCGGCCTGCTTGGCCGCCATCTTGAGGGTTTCCTTGAGCAGTTGCTTCAGGATCTGCTGGACAACCGTCCGGCTGACCGCGATCATCGCCGGCACCTGGAGCAGCGAGGCGCCCGCGGTGAACGGTGCTTCGGCTTCGGCGGTGGCCAACTCGAAGGCCAGGATGCCGAGTTGGGCGATGATCTGGATCTTCGCGGTCTCCGCGGAGTTGGCCATCTGCTCCAGCATGTCGCCCATGCCGTTGAGCGAGTCGACCGCGCCCGGAAAGGCACCGGGCTTGTCGGGGCCGCCTTCGCCGACCGTGTACTTCTTCTCCCAGTACCCGGCCAACGCCTCGGCGGCGACGCCCTGTTGGCCGTCCAGGGCACGCTTGATCGTCGAATCGGCGCTCTGCGCGGCGTCCTTGACGTTCTCGGCGGCCTTGCGGCAGTGCTCGGCCATGTGGCGGAGCTGGTCCTCGTCGGCCTCGGGCCAACGGGTACCGGCCAGCAGCAGGAGGACCCACTGGAGCGGTTCCGGGAGTTCGACGGCCATCGGGTCAGTGCCTTCCGCTCTGGGTCATCCCCGGGGTGATCGGGAGGTGGAGGGGGGTGGACGGGAGGGAGGGAGAGGTGGGCATCTGCGCGGTGCTCTCGATGCCGCCGAGTTCGGCGACGGTGTTCTCGTCCGCGTTCTGGTAGCTGTCGGCCATCCGCTTCAGACCTTCGGCGATGTTCTTCAGACCGTCGGGCAGGCTCTTGAGGAGCGTCATGGTGCTGTGGCTGATCTTCACGTAGCCCAGGTCGCCTTCGGCGAACTTCTTGCCCGACTCGTCGTTGCCCCAGGGGTCCTGGGCCTCCAGCGAGGGCAGGTAGGCGTTCAACGACCGGTAGACGTCGGCGAGTTGGTCGGCGGCGGCGAGCATCGGCGTCACTGCCGCCCGGTACTGGTCGGGGTCCACCCGGAAGCCGGAGCCGCTGCCGCTGCCGTTGCCGCCCGAACTCCCGCTCCCGGACGCCGCGTTCCGGGCTGCCGCCGGACGGTTCATCACGTGGGCGGGCGACGGCCGGTTGATCACGTGGGCGGGCGTGGCCTGGGCGAACGGTTCGTCCCGTTCCATCGGCCGCAGCAGGGCCTGCGCCGGTTCCGCCCGGTGCTCGGGGGTCGGTGCCGCGTAGTCCGTCCGCGCCTGCTGGAACGGCTCCACCGGCTGCTCCACCCCCTGCCTGGGCAGCAGCGCCTCCGCCGGGTGCTCCAGCCCCTGCCTCGGCAGCACCCGCTCCGCCGGCAGGATCCGCTCCTGGGGTTCGAGCAGCTGCGGTGACGCCTGCTCGAACGCCGGAACCCCCTGCTGCGCGGGTTGCAGCAGGCCGCCCATCCGCTCCCGGGACTGCACCGGATCCAGGGCGATGCTCTCCGGGACGGCCGTGCCGATCCGGAAGCGGTCGGCCTCGACGGGGGTCTCGACCATCCGGTGCAGGACGCGGTCGGCTTCGGCGGGCGCCTCGGCCCCGACGTACCAGGGCTGTTCGTCGTCGCTCATGAGGGTTCCTTCGTCGGTGCGGGAGACGGCGGGCGCGCGGTCAGTCGGCGGCGGGCGCGGCCAGCCGGGAGAGGGCGGCGCGCAGGAACGGGCTGGGCACCTGGTAGCCGCCCTCCTCGCGGAGCGGGGCCCGCTGCGGGGTCGCGGTCGCCGCCGCACCGGTGTCGGTCGCCGTCGCGGCGGGCCCGGTCTCGGCCGTCGGCGCGTCGGGGTGGCCGCGGCGGGCGGCGGCGCTGCGCGCGCGTTCCAGGTAGGCGTCGTCCGTGCCGCCGGAGGTCTCCGCCGCCGTGACGGGGGTCTCCTGACGCTGCGTCGTCGGGTCGGTGGCGCCGGCGGCGGCCCGGTCGTCCGCCGTGCCTCCGGTGCCCGTGCCTCCGGTGCCCGCACCGTCGGCGCCCGTACCGTCGGTACCCGTACCGTCAGCGCCCGTGCCGTCGGTCGCGGTCGCGCCGCCGCCGAGCAGGACGCCCGCGAGCTGGTTCAGGACCTCGCTCTCGCCGGAGGGTGCGGCCGCGACGGCCTCCGCCTCGGGTTCGGGCGTGGCGAAGGTGCCGTCGGCGCGGGCGTCGTCGAGCCAGCGGCGGCGGGCCCGGTGCCAGTGGCGGTCGCGCGGGTCGACCTCGCCGGCCTGGCCCAGGATGCCCGCGTCGCCGTGCAGTTCCTCGCCCTCCTCGCCCTCGCCGCCGAAGCGGGTGGGGCTGACGAAGCGGTTGCCGTGCTTGCCGTCCTTGCCGCCGCCCCGGGCGCCGCCGCCCATGCCGGGCATGTGGCCGCCCATGCCGGAGGCGCCGGTGGCGCCGCGGCCGGCCGTGCCGCCGGCGCCC
>NZ_JBHUWH010000617.1:0-3893 GCF_042670125.1 Kitasatospora sp. NPDC057198
GTCCTCGTCGTCGACGGCCTTGCCGTCGACGTCGAGCGGGCCAGCGGCGGCGGCTTCGCCTCCGACCCGCAGGCCGTCTACGAGCGGTGGGAGGAGTTCCGCCGGTGGGCGGCGCAGGCCCGGCTGCCCGAGGGCGACGCGTTCGACCCCGCCCTGCTCGGCGCCCCCGCGCCCGCCCCGCGGCAGGTCGTCGCCGCCGGCCTGAACTACCGCGACCACGCCGCCGAGTCCGGCTTCGCCCTGCCCGAGACGATGCCGCCGGTCTTCACCAAGTTCGCCACCAGCATCACCGGGCCGGTCACCGAGGTCGTCCTGCCGCCGGACGGCCACACCGACTGGGAGATCGAACTCGTCGCCGTCATCGGCACCCGCGCCCACCGCGTCCCCGCCGAGACCGCCTGGGAGCACGTCGCCGGGCTGACCGTGGGCCAGGACATCTCCGAGCGCATCACCCAACTGGAGGGCCCCTCCCCCCAGTTCAGCCTCGGCAAGTCCTTCCCGGGCTTCGCCCCCATCGGCCCGTGGCTGGTCTCCCCGGACGAGTTCGAGAACCCCGACGACCTCGGGCTGCGCTGCACCGTGAACGGCGAGGAGGTCCAGAAGGGCCGCACCGGCGACCTGATCTTCTCGGTGCCCGAGCTGATCTCCCGGCTGTCCGCGGTGATCCCGCTGCTGCCCGGCGACGTCGTCTTCACCGGCACCCCCGCCGGCGTCGGCCTCGGCCGCGACCCGCAGCGCTGGCTCGCCCCCGGCGACGAACTCGTCAGCACCATCGAGGGCATCGGCGAACTGCGCCAGACCTTCGTCGCCCGGACCTGACGCCCCGCCCGGCCACCGGCCCGACCGACGGCCGGTGGCAACCGTTCCGCACGGCCGCCCACAGATTCGATCGAGGAGGATCGGATGACCGCCACCCCGAAGTTCGCCCACGTCGTCTTCCAGACCGGCAACCCCGCCGCCATGCGGGACTGGTACTGCGCCGTTCTCGACGGGCACGTCGTCTTCCAGAACGACAGCCTGTGCTTCATCACCTACGACGAGGAGCACCACCGCGTCGCCCTGCTCACGCCGCCGGTACCCACGGAGCGCCGGAAGCCGACGACGGCCGCGGCCCACCACGTCGCGTACACCTTCGCCCACCTCGACGACCTCCTCGCCCGCTACGAGCTGCTGCGCGACAAGGGCGTCACCCCGGCGGTGTGCATCGCCCACGGCGTCACCACCTCCCTGTACTACCGGGACCCGGACGGCGGCTTCGTCGAGATGCAGATCGACAACTTCGCCGAACCGGACGACGCCACCGACTACATGCGGGGGCCCGAGTACAGCGCCGACGCGGTCGGTCCCGCCTTCGACCCCGAGGCGATGCTCGCCGCGCGCCGGGCCGGGGCCGACGTCGAGGACCTGATCGGCCGGTCCTGGGCCCTGCGCACCCCCATGCCCGATCCGATGCTGGTCCTGACCGGGGCCGTCTGACCCCGCGGCCGGGTGGCGGCGCACCGCTGTCGCGCCGCCGCCCGACCGGACCGCACGCACGACCTCCGCAGAAGGAGCCCCTTGAACCCGTCCCACCACCAGGCCGACTGCTCCATGTGCGGCCTGGAACAGAACGAGGACCGCGCCGTCGTCTTCCGCGACCCCCTGTGGTCGGGAGAGCGGGTGCCCGGCTACGACGTCCCCGGCTGGTTCGTCCTGCGCGTCCGGCGGCACGCCGAGCGCATCACCGGACTCGACGAGGCCGAGCTGGCCGCGTTCGGCCGGCGCGCCCGCGACCTGGTCGCGGCGGTGACCGAGGTGACCGGCGCACCCGCGACGTACCTCATGGTCTTCGGCGAGAACCACCCGCACTTCCACGTCCTCGTCACCCCCCGCGGCGAGGACGTCCCCGCGGACCGGCGCAGCGGGAACATCCTGCGGCTCGTCGCCGAGCGCGCCGACCCGGAGTCCGCCGCCCGGCTGGTGCCGGAGGTCCGCCGCGCCTACGAACGCCTCGCCGGAACGGCCGCACCCACGCGCCCGGCCTGACCTCTCCGCCCACCGGCCCGGCCGGGCCGCCGTGTCGGCCGGGCCGGCGGACGGGAACCGCTCGACGGACCGTGCCGGAAGCATCGCTCAGGACGTGCTCCCGGCGCCCCCGGGCAGCGGGATCCAGGTGTGCGACCACGTGATGATCGCGGCGAGGACCGGTTCCAGGTCGCGCCCCTTGTCGGTGAGGCGGTACTCCACCTGGACCGGCGTCTCCGGCAGGACGTGGCGCTCGATCAGGCCGCTGTCCTGCAACTCGCGCAGGCGCTGGGCCAGCATGGTGTCGCTGATCCCCGGGATGGCGGCCTTGATCTGCGCGTAGCGGTGCTGGCCGGTGAACAGCGCGCGCAGGACGGCACCGGTCCAGCGGGTGCCGATCATCTCGATCGCCGCGTGGAAGCGGACGCAGACCGGATGGACCTCCGCACCCCCCGGCGTTCGCTCGGCGCTCACGGTGCGACGGGCGCGCGCAGCGGGCGCAGCGCGTCGGTGACCCGCGCCAGTTCGTCGAGCATCGCCTTGGCGGAGCTGCTCATGATCTCGTTGGGCACCAGGCGCCGGTCGTCGTCGAGGAACTGCTGGACGAAGGGAATGGAGACGGCCTCGAAGACGGGCGTCATCTTCAGGGTGGTGACCACCTGCTTGATCATCTGCGCCGCGCGGGTTCCCGCCGAGACGCCTCCGTAGCTGACCATGCCGACCGGCTTGTACTGCCACTCGTTGTGGAGGTAGTCGATCGCGTTCTTCAGTTCGGCGTTGTAGCCGTAGTTGTACTCCGGCATGACGAACACGAAGGCGTCCGCCTCGGCGACCTTGGCGCTCCAGTCGCGGGTGTGCTGGTGGACGTAGCGGCCCAGTCGGGGGTGGTGGGGCTCGTTCATGAAGGGCAGGTCCACCTCGGCGAGGTCCACCGTCTCGACCTCCGTGAAGCCTGCGTGCGCCACGGCTTCCGAGTCGATCCAGCGGGCGACGCTCGGGCCCACGCGTCCGGGCCGCGTGCTCGCCACGATGATCTCCAGCTTGCTCATGGATGGACCTCTTTCTCGTACGTCTGATCGCAGGGTCGAGACTAAGGAAAACTGAGTGGATAAGCAAAACTGAGTTCAGCGGCGGGTCAGTGCGTTTCGGTGGGGCTCGTGTTGTGCTCGCGGATCAGCCGGAGCGCTTCATCGCGGTCGCGGCGGTCGAGGGCGTCGACGAGGGAGCGGTGCAGTGCGTGGCGCTGGGCGATGTACTCGGCCAGCGGCCGCTCGCCGTCGGGCAGGACCGACAGCGTGTGCCCCTCGATGAGGTCGAGGAGGCTGGTGTAGAGCGAGCCGAGCAGCACGTTCGGACTGATCGCGGCGATGGCGGCGTGCAGGCGCCAGTTGGCGTGGACGAAGGCCACCGGGTCGGCGTCGCCGACGGCGCGTTCCATGGCGGCGATGTGGTCGTACAGCGAGGCGATGTCGGCCGGCGAGGCGTGCCAGAGGGCGTCCTCGATGAGCAGCGGGTCGAGGGCGTCGCGGATGCGCACGGCGTCGGCGACGTCGTTCTGCTGGGCGTCCAGGGCCAGGACGGAGTTGCCGAGGCGGACCATCGGGGACTGCTCGGCACTGAAGAGGCCGCCGCCGGGGCCGGGCTTGACGGTGACCAGGCCGCGGGACTGCAGCAGTCGCAGCGCCTCGTTGAACGTGCCGACCGAGACCTCGCACAGCGTGCGCATCTCCTCCTTGGTGCCCAGGCGGGAGCCGGGCGGCAGGCTCCCGACCAGTTCGGTGACCCGCTGCGCGGCTCCCTCGGCCCGGCCGGAGGCCGCCCCGCGTCCGCCGACGTCGAAGCCCTGCCCCGCCCGGGCGGCACCGGCGGGCGGCAGGGCGGCACCGCTC
>NZ_JBHUWH010000618.1:0-3853 GCF_042670125.1 Kitasatospora sp. NPDC057198
CGGAAGTCCATCGCCCCGCCAGGGGCATGGGGGAGAAGGCGGGCACGGAAGTTCGGCGCCTCTCCAGGGGCGCGGGGAACTGCGCGAGGCGGGAGGAGCAGACGGAAAGGTCCGCTCGGAGGAGGGAACTCCCCTCTCCGGGCGGACCTTTCCGGCTAGCGGCTAGCGCTTAGGCGTCGCCGCCGGCCGCGCCCGGGTCGGCCGCCGCCACGTCGAGCAGCTGGTAGCGGTCGATCGCGTCCTTCAGCGCCGAGCGGTCGATCTTGCCCTGCTTGGCCAGCTCGGTGAGCGTGCCCAGGACGATCGACTGCGCGTCGATGTGGAAGAAGCGACGGGCCGCGCCGCGGGTGTCGGCGAAGCCGAAGCCGTCGGCGCCCAGGGACTGGTACTGGCCGGGGACCCAGCGGGCGATCTGGTCCGGGACGGCGCGCATCCAGTCGGAGACGGCCACGAACGGACCCTCGGCCCCGGAGAGCTTGGTGGTCACGTACGGGACGCGCTGCGGCTCCTCGGGGTGCAGCAGGTTGAACTCCTCCGCCTCGACGGCGTCGCGGCGCAGTTCGTTCCAGGAGGTCGCCGACCAGACGTCCGCCTTGACGTTCCACTCCTCGGCGAGGATGCGCTGGGCCTCCAGGGCCCACGGCACGGCCACGCCGGAGGCGAGGATCTGCGCGGGGATCTGGCCGCCCTCGCCGCCCTTGAGCCGGTAGAGGCCCTTGAGGATGCCGTCGACGTCGACGCCCTCCGGCTCGGCCGGCATCTTGATCGGCTCGTTGTAGACCGTCATGTAGTAGAAGACGTCCTCGCCGTGCGGGTGCTCGGCGGAGGAGCCGTACATGCGGCGCAGGCCGTCCTGGACGATGTGCGCGATCTCGTACCCGTAGGCGGGGTCGTAGGCGACCACGCCGGGGTTGGTGGAGGCCAGCAGGTGCGAGTGGCCGTCGGCGTGCTGCAGGCCCTCACCGGTCAGGGTGGTGCGGCCGGCGGTGGCGCCGATGACGAAGCCGCGGGCCAGCTGGTCGGCCATCTGCCAGAACTGGTCGCCGGTGCGCTGGAACCCGAACATCGAGTAGAAGACGTACACCGGGATCAGCGGCTCGCCGTGCGTCGCGTACGAGGAGCCGGCCGCGATCAGCGAGGCGGTGCAGCCGGCCTCGGAGATGCCGTCGTGCAGCATCTGGCCGGACGGGGACTCCTTGTACGCCAGCAGCAGCTCGCGGTCGACCGACTCGTAGGTCTGGCCGAGCGGGTTGTAGATCTTGGCGGACGGGAACAGCGAGTCCATGCCGAAGGTGCGGTACTCGTCGGGCGCGATCGGCACGAAGCGGTTGCCGATGCCCTTGTCGCGCATCAGGTCCTTGAGCACCCGGACGAACGCCATGGTGGTGGCGATGGTCTGGTTGCCGGAGCCCTTCTTGACCGCCTTGTACGCGTCGTCGCCCGGCAGTTCGAGCTTGCGCGGGCGCACCTTGCGGGTGGGCACGTAGCCGCCGAGCTCCTGCCGGCGGTCGTGCATGTACTGGATCTCCTCCGAGTTGCGGCCCGGGTGGTAGTAGGGCGGGTAGCCCTCGTCCAGCTGCTTGTCGGTGATCGGCAGGTGCAGCCGGTCGCGGAAGCGCTTCAGGTCCTCGACCGTCAGCTTCTTCATCTGGTGGGTGGCGTTGCGGCCCTCGAAGTTGGGGCCCAGCGTCCAGCCCTTGACGGTCTGCGCCAGGATGACGGTCGGCTGGCCCTTGTGCTCGCGGGCGGCCTTGAACGCGGCGTAGACCTTGCGGTGGTCGTGGCCGCCGCGGCCCAGGTGCTGGATCTGGTGGTCGGTCATGTTCTCGACCATCGCGCGCAGCCGCAGGTCGCCGCCGAAGAAGTGCTCGCGGATGTACGAGCCGGTCTCGGTGGCGTAGGTCTGGAACTGGCCGTCCGGGGTGGTGTTCAGCTTGTTGACCAGGACGCCGTCGCGGTCCTGGGCCAGCAGCGGGTCCCAGCTGCGGTCCCAGACCAGCTTGATGACGTTCCAGCCGGCGCCGCGGAACTGCGACTCCAGCTCCTGGATGATCTTGCCGTTGCCGCGGACCGGGCCGTCGAGGCGCTGCAGGTTGCAGTTCACCACGAAGGTCAGGTTGTCCAGGCCCTCGCGGGCCGCCAGCGAGAGCTGGCCGAGCGACTCGGGCTCGTCCATCTCGCCGTCGCCGAGGAAGGCGTACACCTGCGAGTCGGAGGTGTCCTTGATGCCCCGGTGCTCCAGGTAGCGGTTCATCCGGGCCTGGTAGATCGCGCCGAGCGGGCCGAGGCCCATCGAGACGGTCGGGAACTCCCAGAAGTCCGGCATCAGCCGCGGGTGCGGGTAGCTGGAGAGGCCGTACGGGGCCTTGGACTTCTCCTGGCGGAACGCGTCGAGCTGCTGCTCGGTCAGTCGGTCCAGCAGGAAGGCGCGGGCGTAGATGCCCGGCGAGGCGTGGCCCTGGAAGAAGACCTGGTCGCCGGACTCGCCGTCGGCGTCCTTGCCGCGGAAGAAGTAGTTGAAGCCCACGTCGTACAGGGACGCGGAGGAGGCGAAGGTGGCGATGTGGCCGCCGACGCCGATGCCGGGCCGCTGGGCGCGGGAGACCATGACGGCCGCGTTCCAGCGCGTCGCGTTGAGGATCTTGCGCTCGATCTCCTCGTTGCCGGGGAAGAACGGCTCGTCCTTGGTGGCGATGGTGTTGACGTAGTCCGTGCTGCGCATCTCGGGCACGGCGACGCGCTTCTCGCGGGCGCGCTCGATCAGCCGCAGCATCAGGTAGCGGGCGCGCTCGCGCCCGCGCTCGTCGATGGCAGCGTCAAGCGACTCCAGCCACTCCGCGGTCTCCTCGGGATCGAAGTCCGGGACCTGGCTCGGGAGGCCGCCAATGATGATCGGGTTGCGATCGGATCCGGAAGCCACGCTGTTCCTTCACTGTCGGTCGAAACTGAGTTGTCGCGCCGCCTCCATCGTGCTACCGCGCTCGGAGATCCGTCATCTCTACCGATCGGTAACCGTTCCGCCTGGTGGACGGGACGGTCAGGAGGTGGTCCGACCTGGACCCCGGCCGGACGATGGCGGCCGGTCGGGATGAGGGCCAACAGGAGACTTTACGCCCGCACCCTGCCCGGACCCGAATGCCGTTCGCATCTCGGGCAGGCGTGCGGCGGGTGAACGGGCCGAGAGCGGGTACGAGACGAAGCATCCTTGTCGGTACGGACAGGGACATATGGGTGTGTTCACCACCACACTGGGCGGCGTGTCGCCCGGCGACACGTCAACCTTTGGGTGGGATCGGGGGTCGGGTACTTGCGCGAACCGCCGCTCCCGTGTGGACTACGGCCACAGCCCCGGCATGGACGCCGGACTCGAATACTGGAGGTTATTCCCGTGAGCGCGACCGCGGACCCCGCGGACAAGTCCAACCCGGCTCTCCGTCTCGGCTTCGAACAGGGCCAGATCATCCAGGAGCTCGGGTACGACGAAGACAGTGACCAGGAGCTCCGCGAGGGGATCGAGGAGATCACTGGCACCGAACTCGTCGACGAGGACTACGACGACGTCGCCGACGGCGTCCTGCTGTGGCACCGCGACGAGGACGGGGATCTCACCGACGCCCTGGTCGACGCCCTGGAGTACCTGGCGGAGGGCGGCCTGATCTGGCTGCTCACCCCGAAGACCGGCCGCGACGGGCACGTCGAGGCGCACGAGATCGCCGACGCGGCCAAGACCGCCGGCCTCTCGCAGACCAGCTCGGTGGCGATCGCCAAGGAGTGGGCGGGCACCCGGCTGGCCACCCCGAAGGCGTCGAAGGCCGGCAAGCGCTGACCTTCGGAGCACGACCCGTGGCGGGCC
>NZ_JBHUWH010000619.1:0-3835 GCF_042670125.1 Kitasatospora sp. NPDC057198
TCCCGATGGGCACCGCCACCGACCGCCGCGGCCCCGAACTCGGCCTCACCCGCGCCGAACAGGACGCCTACGCCCTGCAGTCCCACCGGCGCGCCGCCGAGGCGCAGCGGGCCGGCCGCCTCGACGCCGAGATCGCCCCGATCCCCGTACCCCGGCGCAAGGGCGACCCGGTGCTGGTGACCACCGACGAAGGCGTCCGCGCCGACAGCACCCCCGAGCAACTCGCCCGCCTCGCCCCCTCCTTCGACCCCGACGGCACCATCACCGCCGCCAGCTCCTCGCCGCTCTCCGACGGCGCCTGCGCACTCGTCGTCACCAGCAAGCGCAAGGCCGCCGAACTCGGCCTCGACTGGCTCGCCGAGATCGGCCCGCACGCCAGCGTCGCCGGACCCGACACCTCCCTGCACTCCCAGCCCAGCCGGGCGATCCGACGACTGCTGGACAAGGCCGGACTCGACATCACCGACCTCGACCTGATCGAGATCAACGAGGCGTTCTCCGCCGTCGCCCTGCAATCCATGCGGGACCTCGGAATCGACTCCACCCGGGTCAACACCGACGGCGGCGCCCTCGCCCTCGGCCACCCCATCGGCATGTCCGGCGCCCGCCTGGTGCTCCACCTCGCCCACGCCCTCAAGCAGCGCGGCGGCGGCACCGGCGCAGCCGCGCTCTGCGGCGGCGGCGGCCAGGGCGACGCGCTGCTGCTCACGGTGCCCCGCTGACGCTCATGCCGCCGGGCGGCCCGGCGCCGGACGACGTACGCGGCCGCGCCGGTCAGCCGGGTCAGCCGGGTCAGCCGGTGCTGCCGAGCCGGGCGGTCCACGCCTCGCGCCAGGCCATGGCGTCGCGGATGCCGTCGGCGAGGCCGAGCCGGGGCCGCCAGCCCAGCAGGGTGCGGGCGGTGTCGCCGGTGGTGTAGCAGCCGATCACGTCCCCGGGGCGCGGCCCGGCCTCGCGCACGTCGATCGGACCGACGACCTCCTGGAACGCGGCGACGAGCTCGCGCACGGTGGTGCCGGAGCCGGTGCCGACGTTGACGACCCGGTAGCGCTCCTCGGCCCCGGGAGCGACCGCGTCGTCGAAGCGCACCAGTGCGGCGACGTGCGCGGCCGCGAGGTCCCAGACGTGCACGTAGTCGCGGATGCCGGAACCGTCCCGGGTCTCCCAGCCGGTGCCCGTGACGGTGAACGGCCGACCGGTCTCGTACGCCTCGATGAGCTTGCCCAGCGCGTGCGTCGGATTGAGGTCCTGCAACCCGCTGCGCAGCTCCGGGTCGGCACCGACGGGATTGAAGTAGCGCAGCACGATGACGCGCTGGTTATCGGCGCCGTCACCGCGGGTCCAGTCCTGGAGGACCTGCTCCATCATCTGCTTGGTACGGGCGTAGGGGCTGGAGGCGTCCACAGGGCTGGCCTCGGTGACGCGGGCGTCCGGCGCGGGCGCGTAGACGGAGGCCGAGGAGGAGAAGACCACCCGGGTGCAACCGTTGCGCTGGAGCGCCTCCAGCAGCTCGATGGTCTTGCCGACGTTCTCGCGGTAGTAGTGCAGCGGAGCGGCCACGGACTTCGGAACGACGATCTTCGCGGCGCAGTGCACCACGGCGTGGATGTCAGGATGCTCGGCGAAGACACGGTCGAGCAGTTGGTGATCGGCGATGTCCCCCTGGTAGAAGGCCCGGCCGTGCAGGAACTCACGCCGCCCCTTGGACAGGTCGTCCAGGACCACGGGGACGTGCCCCTCGTCCTGGAGGGCGGAGGCGACGGTGGCTCCGATGTACCCGGCGCCGCCGGTGATCAGGATCTTCACGGGGATGCTCCTCTTCTGACAACCGCCCACCACCGGGCAGCCAGTCCGACCAAGACGCACACGATCAGCACGCCCTGCCAGGAACGACGCACCGGAGCGCTACGCAGATTCGGCAGCGGGCCGAACTCCGGCGAGGTCTCCGGCGACCAACGCGCCGGGGCCATGCTGAGACCGCGGCCGCCCTGGAGGGCTTGGCCATGGCAGAGCAATCCCCGCGAGCGCGGGGCCGAGGACGTCAAGGCGCAGTACCGGCAGAGCGGCTGGGAGCAACCCCCGCGAGCGCGGGGCCGAGGGGCAGGTGGGGACTCGCACCCCTGGCCCCGCCGAGCAACCCCCGCGAGCGCGGGGCCGAGGGGCCGCCGGGCACTGGGTCGTGGAAGCCGACAGAGCAACCCCCGCGAGCGCGGGGCCGAGGCTCGGTGAGCTGGGCGGGAACGGCACCGCGCAGGAGCAACCCCCGCGAGCGCGGGGCCGAGGCTTGGTGAGCTGGGGTGATGTGGGTCAGAAGACGGTGTTTTTGTCGGTCCGGAGTTCCGTGAGCGATCGAGGCCGTAGCTGTCGGTGGGACATCTGGTGCGAGCCTTCGGGCTGCGGGAAAGGGCGGTGCGGAATCTTCCAGGCGTACATCAGTGCCAATGCGATACACCTGACGTCCCGTCGGTTGTAGCCCGTCGCCTTGCGGATCTCGCTGATCGCCCCCTCCCAGTCCCGTTCCTGGATGAGCGCACGAGCACGCTCTTGAGCAGGTCGGGGCAGAGGAAGGCTCAGCGCCTGGGCGATGTCGGGATCCCAGTTCTGCTTCTGTGCACGCCAGGACCGCAGCATCGGCCCGATCGGCGATCTCATTGCGTCTCCCTCCCGAGCCCGTAGCGGCCTGCGTCAGTCGCTCCTAGTGAGGATACGGATCAGTAGAGGCAGAACGAGGCCCGACCTCGCCGGAGCTCGGGGCCGACAGTGACGGTGGCGAACGAGTCTATCGGCGCGGGCTCCTGCTCGACGAACGTCCTTGGCCCGCACGGACGTGGGCGTAGAAGCATCGATACATACACGGCCGTCTTGGCAACCTGCGCCCGGACAAAGGGCTTTCGTCCACCGCGTGCCAGTACGTGGAGCGGGCCTGTCGACCTGGATCCCGCAGCCCGGGCAGCGGACGGCCAGACCGCATGCGACGGTCTCGGCCAGCGCGAGGTCCGACCCGGCGGACACCCAACCCCTCCATCTGAACGGACAACAGCTGGGGCCTCTCCGCTGCTGCATCGGCGTTGGCCAAGTCAACCTCAACGAACAAGGCTGGACTGCCCGTACTGCCGGCCCAGACCATTGGACGCCTGTTGATTTCGACGGACTGATACTTTCCGCCCGCCCAACCCGATAACATCGCAGCTCACCAAGCCTCGGCCCCGCGCTCGCGGGGGTTGCTCCGAGGCGCTGGTACTGCTGGAGGCGCTGCGCGACTCGGCCCCGCGCTCGCGGGGGTTGCTCGAGGATCGCCGGGTCCTCGGTGCCGGTGGAGCTCTCGGCCCCGCGCTCGCGGGGGTTGCTCCTGGGCGTTCAACCTCGGCGCCTCGATCACCTGCTCGGCCCCGCGCTCGCGGGGAGCCCATCGGACAGCGGCTGCTCCGCGGGCCGCCCCACCGCCCCCGACCCCGCGTCAACAGCCGTACGCGGCGCGCCGATAACGGTTGGACGCCCGCGTGTGCCGGCCGGAGACTGTGTGTGGTGACGACCCAGACGGACTGCGCCCCGGAGCTGTACCCCGGCACCTCGACGGACCTGCCCGCCCTGCGACGGCAGTTGGCCGTGCTGCACGGAGGCAAGGTGACCTCGGTGCACGTGCCCAGCGAGAGCGAGGGCCGGTTCGCCCTGCTGCTCGCTCTCACGTACCGCCGGCCGAACGGCCGGAGCGGGCTCGCGTACCGCTGGCTGTCCGTCGGTGCCGTCTGGCGCCTGGACCGCACCGGTCCGGGGGAGCCGGTGGTGGCCGCTGCCTCCGGCGACGCCGTTCCGCGGCTCGCGGCCGACCTGCGGG
>NZ_JBHUWH010000620.1:0-3830 GCF_042670125.1 Kitasatospora sp. NPDC057198
GCCCGGGCACCCCGCGCTCGGGCCGCCATGGCGCTCGGCAGGCACGGGCCCCGGTCTCCCGGTTTTCCCCTCCCGGGGAGTGGGGCCGTGCCGCCGCTTCGGGTGGCTGTCGCCGCTGACCGTCCGCGTGGGGGTGGGGCCGGTCAGCGACGGGACCGGGGGCCGGTCAGCGGCGCTGCCAGAGGGCCGGGACGTTCGGCGGCTCCCAGCCGGCGTACGCGATGTGGCCCTGGATGCAGACGTAGGTGACCCCGTTGTACGTGACCACGTCGCCGGCCTTGTAGCTGGCGCCGACCTGCCAGGTGGTGGTGCCACCACCCGTGTTGCTCGGGCTGGGGCTCGGCGAGCCCGGGTTCGAGTTGCTCGGGCTGGGGCTGGGCGTGCCGGTGCCGTTGACGTTGAGCACGAAGTCGAAGCTGGCCTCGCGCCCGTTGCCGACCTGGCGGACCGTCATCAGCAGGGCCGGGTCGTAGATGGTGTCGGTGGCGTTGCGCGGCTCGTTCGGGAAGTACAGCTGGGTGGTGAGGATCGGCTGGTTGGGCGCCTGCACCTTGACGTGGATGTGCCGGGTGCGGCCCGGGTAGAGGCCCGGGACGATCGTGGTCAGCGTGAACGCGCCGTTGGCGGCGCTGAACTGGTGGCCGCGGAAGGTGTACCCGGAGTTGTCGTAGTTGCCGTTGGTGTCGGCCTGCCAGAAGTCCAGCAGGGCGCCGGAGATCGGTAGGCAGTTGCGGCCGAACACGTAGCCGCTGAGGGTCAGCGGGGTGCCGGGGGTGCCGCTGGTCACCAGGCTGGTGCGCAGCGGGGAGCCGGGCTTGAAGTACGGGCCCTCGATCTGCTCGCCGGTGACGTGCCCGTCGGTGCATTCGGGGGTGAGCGGGGCCGGGGTGTCGGCCGCGGCGGCCTCGCGGGCCAGCGCGACTCCGGTGCCGACCAGCACCGGGGCGGCGGCGGCCGCGGCGGCCGCCTTGAGCAGGCCCTTGCGGCTGATCTTGCGATCGGCCAGTTCTCCCAGGCCGTCCAGCGGGTTGTGGGGGGGTGGACATGGCTCTCCGTTCGACTGCTTCGTTGGTCGCCGCACGCCCGGATTCCCTTGGATGGGACATGACACCTGGAGAGGTCGGGTCTCCCGACACGGCGGCGCTGTGGGGTGCCTCAGACGCTAGGCCCTGCCCGACCGGGCCGTCGATGGACGGGGGCGGCGGGACGTGGTGCATTCCTCAGCCGCCGCCACTCGCCGTTCCACCGGGCGTCGACCGGCCGTTGACCGGGCGCCGACCGGGCGCCGACCAGGCACCGACCAGGCACCGACCAGGCACCGGACCGCCGCCGGCCGGGCTTAGGACGGGCTTAGGGCGGGCTTAGGGCGGGCCTGATCCCGGGCAGGGCCTGGGGCGGGTCGTGGAGGTCGGCCGGGCGCGCTCGAGGCCGCCTTTCGCGCGGGCCACGTGGTGAATTCGCCCGCCGGCAGGGCTGGTTGGAGCAGCACCGCCAACTCTGGCTTCCGGCAGTCCCGTTGGTCCCCTCAGCCCGCCTTCTCGCGGAACTCGCCCGGGGTGCGGCCGACTTCGCGGCGGAAGAAGCGGCAGAAGTAGGCCGGGTCGGAGAAGCCGGCTGCGGCCGAGACCTGACGGATCGTCATGTCGGTGGTGGTGAGCAGGCGTTTGGCCTCCAGGGTCTGCTGCTCGCGGATCAGCCGGGCCGGGGTGCGGCCGGTGGCCTCCTTCACTACTTCGTGCAAGTAGCCTGCGGAGACGCCGAGTTCGCGGGCCAGTGCGAGCACCGAGCGGTCGGTGCGGTCGGCCTCGGCGATCAGCCGGGCGAACCGGGTGGCGAGCGGGTGTCCGGCCGTCCAGGGGGTGGCGGCGGGCGTGCCGCGGCCGCGGGCCGCCCGCAGGGCGCGGACCAGCAGGACGTGCAGCAGGGCCTGCAGCACGCCCAGGCCGCCGTCCAGTCCGGCCTCGTGCTCGGACGTCAACTCCCGCAGCAGGCCGACCATTTCACGGTGCTCGCGGCGGTCGGGGCGGATCGCCGGGCCGGTCGCCAGGGACCGGATCAGGGCCAGGTCCTCGGGGTGCCGGTGCAGGAAGTCCTCGTTGAAGAGCAGTACCCAGCCGTCGAGTCGGCCGGCCCCGCTCCAGCGGTGCACCTGCCCCGGCAGCACCGCGTACAGCGTGGGCGGCTCGATCCGGTGCTCGACCAGGTCGATGACGTGCGTGCCGCTGCCCGCCACGACGTAGGCCAGCTCGTAGAACGAGTGCCGGTGCGGGAAGTCCGCCCTGGAGAGCGGCCCGATCGCGTCGAAGCTGCCCGCCGCGAACGGCAGCAGTCCCGGGTCGGGCACGTCCAGGTCGTGCAGTTCCAGGCCGGTGGCCGGTCGGAGCTTCATCGCGCCAGTGTGCGCAAACCGCCCGTCCGGCGTCCAGTGGTCCATACCAAGTGGCACGTACTGGCAAGCGGTGGGGGTGGGGCTGCCAGGGGGTCGGAGGTAGGGGAAAGTCGACCATCGAGTGTCCACCTGGACGTCATGACCGGGCCCGGCCCGCGTACTGGAATGGACGGGTGATCGACACTCGGCCCCGCCCCCCGTTCCACCCTCCGGCCCGCCCCCTGCCGCAGCCCCGACCGCGCGCTCCGCTGCGGCCGCCGCACCGGGTGGGCCGCCGAGGCCGGGAGCGGCGCTCGTGGTGGTGGGGTGCGGGCTGGGCGGGATGCGCCGGCTGGGCCGGGGTGTTCCCGCTGGTCTCACCGCTCGGGCCGCACCGCGTCTGGGGCGCCGTCGCCGCCGTCGGGTACCTGCTGGCCGCCGTCGTGGCGGTGCTGCCCGGCCGGGGTGGCCGCGGTGGCCGGGGAGCGGGCGGGCCGGTCCGGGCCGGGTGGGTCGCGCTCGGCGGGGCCGTGCTGCTCCCGCTGGCCCTGCTGGTCGGCACCGGGTCCGGGCAGAGCGAGGTGGGCGTGCTGGCCCGGTCCGGGGAACTGCTGCTGGCCCACGGTTCGCCCTACCTGGACGCCCCCGCGGGCCCCGGCGAGGTCACCCCCTACCTGCCGGGGATGGCCCTGTTCGGACTGCCGCACGCACTGCTGCGCCGGGCCGGGTCCTGGATCGGGGCCGGCCCCGGGGAACTGCTCGGCGACCCCCGGCTGTGGTGCGCCGCCGCGTTCCTGGCCACCCTGTACGGCGCCTGGCGGGCCCGGCCGGTTCCGCCCCCGGCCGGGGCCAGGGGCGGAACCGGGACGGGGGCGGGAACGGGGACGGGGGTGGTCGTCCTGCTGGCCTCGCCGCCGGTGGCACTGGCGCTGGCCGCCAGCGGGGTCGACCTGCCGTTGACCGGGCTGCTCTGCCTGGCCCTGGCGCTGGGCGCGGCCCGGCGGCCGACCGGGGCGGGGCTGGCGCTGGCCGCCGCGGGCGCGCTCAAGTGGACGGCCTGGCCCGCCGTCGCGGTGGTGGTGGCGCTGCTCGCGGCGGGTGCCGGGCGGCGGGCGGCGCTGCGCTGCGCCGGGTGGGCGGCGGGCGGGACGGCGGTGCTGGTGGTGCCGTGGCTGCTGCGGGCGCCGGGGGCGGTGCTGGGTCAGGTGTTCGCGTTCCCGCTGGGCCGGGGGGCGTGGCCCACGCCGGCGGCGAGTCCGCTGCCGGGGCGGCTGTTGGCGGACCTCGGGCCGGCCGGGTGGGGTGCGGCGGTCGGGCTGGTGCTGCTCGGCGGGGCGGCGGTGGCGCTCTCGCTGCTGCTGCGTCCGCCCCGGTGCGCGGTCGCGGCGGCGGACCGGTTGGCGGCCGGCCTGGCGCTGGCGTTCCTGCTCGCTCCGGCCGGGCGCTTCGGCTACCTGGCGCT
>NZ_JBHUWH010000621.1:0-3811 GCF_042670125.1 Kitasatospora sp. NPDC057198
ACGCACCCCCGCCCCCACCCCCCGTCACTGCGCCCGATGCCCGCGTGCCCGGCCGCCCCCTCCCCTCCTCCGGGTCGGCCGTCCCTCCCCCACCACCTCGCTCCGTACGAACAAAGGTGTGAGTCATGAGCGCATTCCACTGGCTGAACGAGCAGTTCAGCTTCTTCGGCCTCCCCGTCTACTGGTCCGACTTCCTGGGCAACATCCTGGCGCTCGCCACCGTCTGGCTGGCCCTGCGCCGGTCGCTGGTGGCCTGGCCGGTGCAGATCCTCGGCTCGGTGTTCCTGCTGATCGCCAGCCTGAACGTGGACCTCGGCGGCAACGCCGCCCGGCAGGTGGTGATCATCGTCTCGGCGTCCTGGGGCTGGGCGACCTGGAAGCGCAACCGCGAGCAGGAGGGCACCATCAACGTCCGCTGGGCGAACTGGAGCGAGCGCGCGGTGCTGATAGCCGCGATGGTGCTCGGCACGATCGCCTTCGCCGCGCTGCTGAAGTGGCGGGACGCCTCGTTCTACCCCGGCGCGCCGATGTGGATGGTGAGCGCGGACGCCTGGATCTTCGTCGGTTCGATCCTCGCGATGTACAGCCAGGCCCGCCGCTACATCGAGTTCTGGTTCGTCTGGCTGGCGGTCGACCTGGTCGGCGTGCCGCTGGCGGTGCACTCGGAGCTGTACTTCTCCGGCATCGTGTACTCGATCTTCTTCGTGATGGTGGTGATCGGCATCCGCGACTGGGCCTCGCGCAGCAAGCCGCAGGAGATCGCCTCGCCGCTGGAGCCCGCCGTCCTGGTCGAGAGCCGCGAGGAGACCACCCGCTGACCCCTCCCGCCTGGCGCGGACCGTCCCCCGATCCGGAGGGGCGGCCCGCGCTGTCGGCGCGCCGGGGCAGAATCGCCGCCGTGAACACTCCTGTCCGGGTGCCGTCGATGGGCGGCCCGCTGATCGTCGTCCCGCGCTCCGCCCTCGCCGCCTGGGGCGGCTGCACCCCGGAGGCGCTGATCCTGGGCGGTTCCGGGCCGGACGGTACGGGCGGGCCGGACGGTTCCGGGCCGGACGGTACGGGCGGGCCGGACGGTACGGGCGGGCCGGACGACTACGACCGGGCGTGCGAGGTCGAGGGGTGGGCGGAGACGATCGCGCTGCGCGGCAGCCGGCTGCGGGCCCTGGTGCTGGGCGGCGAGCCGGCCACCACCTGTTACCTGCCCGAGCACCGGGTCTTCGTCCGGTGGACGGGCGGCTACGACTGGGACGAACAGCTGTCCGCCGTGGGCGGGTTGCTCGCCGATCCGGCCACCGTCTGGGAGGAGTGCGGCAGTTGGGAGACGGACGGCCCGGCCGTCCTGATGGACTCCGCCGAGGCGGGCACCGACCTGGGCGTCCCGTACCCGGACGGCGGCGGGATCCCGGACGAGGCGCCCGTGCCGCTCCCGGCGGGGCGCTGGCGGGTGCGTTCCGAGGTGACGGGCGGCCTGCTCCAACTGCTGCCCGTGAACCGGTAACCGGCCGGCCGCCTCGTCCGCGGGCTGCGACGATCATCCGTGTGCACAACGCCCGCCGCACCGCCCGCGATCTCACCGACCTCGCCGCCGACCTCCCCGCCGACCTCCCTGCCGACCTCCTCGCCGACCTCCTCGCCCCGCTCGGCGAGCCCGCCGTCGCGGTCGCCGACCCGGAGCGCCGCCTGCTCGCCGTGGCCTGCGCCGACGGGTACGGCGAGGCGCTGGATCTCGGCCTGTTCGAGACCGGCGCCGCGCCGCGGCTGGTGCGGCGGCTCACCTTCGGCCTGTCGGTGAACGCCCTCGCCTTCCACCCCGAGCTACCGCTGCTGGCCGTCGGCACCGGCGACTACGACGGCGGCCACCGCTTCGAGGGCGGGCTGTTCCTGGTCGACCTCGACGCCCCCTCCCGAGGCCCGCGCGCGCTGTTCGCCCGGCGCACCGACCGGCAGGTGCTCGCCCTGCACTGGCCGGACCCGCAGCGGCTGCGGCTGCACCTCGCCCCGCCCGACGACGAGGGGGACCGGGCCGCGCACACCGAGGCCCACACCGTCCTGCTGCACCGCACCGACTGGACCGCCGTGCCGTCCGGTTCGCTCACCGGCCAGCACCTGCGCGGGCCGCGCGGCCCGTTCCCCCGCCCGGACGGCCGGGCCGCCGCCCGCGCGCTGGCCGCCCGGCTGCTCACCCCGCCCGTGCACCGGCACGACCGCTGAGCCGCCCGCCGCCGGCCTACTGCTCCGGGGGCATCAGGCACAGCAGTTCGGCGACCGGGAGGGCCGGGTTGGCCGCCGCGAGGTGCGCGGTCTCCGGGTCGGCCAGCAGTTCGCGGAGCCGGTCGAGCGGGAGGGCCGGGTGTTCGGCGGCCTGTGCGCGGGCCCGCCGGTCGCGCAGGCAGGCGGTGAGGGCGGTGCCGTCGGCGGCGGGGTGCCGGGCCAGGGCGCGCAGGGTGGCCACGTTGTGCTCGCCGGTGACGAGGGTGCGCAGCAGGGCGGCGGGGGTGTCGGGGTTGGCGGCGATGCCGGGGCCGACGAGGCGGCCGTGGCGCCGGTGCAGGGCGGCCAACTGCCGTCCGTCCAGGCCGGGGTGGGCGGCGACGGCGTTGGCGACCCCGGCGTCGGGGTCTTCGGCGAGGCGGTCGCGGACGTGCGGGGGCAGGTCGCGGCGCAGGGCGAGCAGGCGGCGCAGTTCGGGGTCGGCGGAGGCGGCGAGCCGTTCGGTCTCGGCGGGGTCGGCGGCGGCGATCCGGGGCGGCAGTGTGGTGCCGAGTTTGAGGACGACGCCTTCCCAGGCCCGCTCGAGGACGTCCAGCGGCACGACGGGGTTGCAGACCACGGCCCGGCGGACGATCTCGCTGGGGAAGGTGGCGAGTTCGCGGATCAGCGGCTCGCCGACCGCCGGGTTCCCGGCGAGCACCTCGAGCACCAACGGCAGTGTGTCGGTGGCGAGTTGCCGGTACGCGTCCGCTCCGAGGCCGATGCGTCCGGCGAGTTGGGCACGCAGGGACGCGGGCGCGCCGGGCAGGTGGCGCAGGGCGTCGGCGGTGGGCGCGGCGGGGTGGGCGAGGGCGGCCTCCACGATGGTGTGCCGGGCGTACTGGTGGCTGCCGTCGCAGGCGGCCCCGGCGGGCAGTCGGCAGCCCGGGTCGGGGCAGTCCGGCGGGTGCGTCCACGGGGCGGGGTGGCGGCGGCAGACGTCGCAACTCGGCAGCGGTGGACGGTCGTTGAGCAGATCGGCGAGGACGTCGGACGGGGCTGCCGGATTCCACCCGACGGCCCGGCGGACGTGCTGCGAGGGGTGCGCGGCCAGGGCGGCGAGGACGCCCGGGTCGGGCTGCGCCTCGGCGAGTTCGAGCAGCACGTCCTCGTCCGCCTCGGCGAGCAGCCGTCGCGCCACCTCGGCGGGCAGCCGCTCGGCGGACGCCAACTCCGGCCACAGCTCCGTCCGTTCGGCCAGCGCCTCGGCCCATCCGGCGGGTGCCCGCCCGGCCCGCAGCAGCGCCAGTGCGGCGAACGGCCGCCGCCGGGGGTCGACTCCTTCCGCCGTCAGCCGGCCCTCCTCCACCAGTTGCCCGGCCACGGCGCTCCCGCGTTCCGCCAGCACTTCGACCTGCCGGGCGGTCAGGTCCGTCCGCTCGGCCAGGTGCTGCGAGAGGTCCGGTTCCGTCAGCCGGACCAGCCGCTCCACCGCCTCCGCGGGCAGCGCGGGGTTCCGGGCCAGTCCTTCCCACACACGACGCATCCGCCCATCCTTCCCGGCCGTCCCGCCCCGCGCCCGGGGTTTTCGGCGCTCGCGTTCGACGCCGCACCCTTCGCC
>NZ_JBHUWH010000622.1:0-3787 GCF_042670125.1 Kitasatospora sp. NPDC057198
GTGTATGAGGTGGAGGCGCTCAGCCCGGTGACGGTCGCGCTGGTGCCGGTGACGCTGGTCGCCAGCGTCCCGTTGCGGTACACGTCGTACGCGGTGACGCCGACGTTGTCGCTGGACGCGCCCCAGGAGAGCGAGACCTGGGTGGCCGCGGTCGAGGTGGCCGTCAGGCCGCTCGGCGCGGTCGGCGCCTGCTGGTCGCCGCCCGCGGGCGTGGTCACGGCGAGCGAGTTGGAGGCGGCGGAGGCGTTGCCCGCGGCGTCGTGCGCCTTGACGGTGAAGGTGTACGAGGTGGAGGCGCTCAGCCCGGTGACGGTCGCGCTGGTGCCGGTGACGGTGGTGACCAGCGTCCCGTTGCGGTACACGTCGTAGCCGGTGACGGCGACGTTGTCGGTCGAGGCGCCCCAGGAGAGCGAGACCTGGGTGGCCGCGGTCGAGGTGGCCGTCAGGTTGCCGGGGGCGGTGGGCGCCTGGGTGTCCGGCGTGCCGCCGCCGGGGCCGTCCAGGCTGATGTCGTCCGCGTAGTACGTGCCCTGGCCGAACCAGCCGTTCAGGTACACCTCGGCGGTGGTCTGCGAGGCGCCGGTGGTGAAGCTCACCGTCAGCTGCTTCCAGTCGGCCGCGGACGGCGTCCAGGTCGAGGTGCCGCCGGTGACGCCGAGGTAGACGTAGTTGCCGCGCACCCAGCTCGACAGCGAGTAGGTGGTGTTGGGCTGCACCGTGACGGTCTGGACGCACTTGGCGTTGTCCGAGGCGCTGGCCGCGCCGGCCAGCGCCTTGCCGCCGCCGTGGACGGGGGTCGAGACGACCGAGCCGAGGCCGCCGGAGCAGGTCCAGCCGCTCAGGGTGCCGGTCTCGAAGCCGGGGTTGGTCAGGATGTTCGCGGCGCTCGCGCTGCTCGGGACGGCGGCGACGGCGGCCGTCGCCAGCAGCAGCGCGGCGGCGCCGACCGCGGTGGCGCGGCGGTTGGGGGCGTGCACGGGTACCTCCAGTGGGGGATGGGGGCGGAGGTGCGTAGGGAGCGCGCACAACAAAATGGACTGGACCAATTGGTTATGTCAAGGCCAGGTCAAGGCGCGGACGGTCCGCTGACCCTCCGTCAGGGCCCTTCGCGCGCCCTCCGGGCACCGCCCCGGCACTGCTCCGTCCGGGTGTCTTGCGGCACGCCGGAACCGGACCCCACGCCCAGCTCGGGCACGATCGTTCAGCCCAGCTGTGGCACCCGTTAAGAATTCCTCGATGGACCGCACCCGCCGTGACCAGGCAGATTTCACCCTGCCCGGCCGGCCACCGCCGCACGCCGGGCCGCCCCACCGGGCCTGCGACCCCGCAGCGCCCGCCCCGCGGCCTGCCGACCCGCAGACCCGCAGACCCACCGAACCCCGCGTCAGGAGCGCTCGCCGTGAAGGCACTCGTCAAGCTGAACGCCGAACCCGGACTCTGGATGACCGACGTCCCGGAACCGGAGATCGGCCCCGGCGACGTCCTGATCAAGGTCCTGCGCACCGGCATCTGCGGCACCGACCTGCACATCCGCACGTGGGACAACTGGGCCCAGCAGACCATCAAGACCCCGATGACCATCGGCCACGAGTTCGTCGGCGAGGTCGCCGCGGTCGGCGCCGCCGTCACCGACGTCAGCGTCGGCGACCTGGTCAGCGGCGAGGGCCACCTGGTCTGCGGCAAGTGCCGCAACTGCCTGGCCGGGCGCCGCCACCTGTGCCGCAACACCATCGGCCTGGGCGTCAACCGGGACGGCGCCTTCGCCGAGTACGTCGCGCTGCCCGCGAGCAACGTCTGGGTGCACCGCGTCCCCGTCGACCTCGACGTCGCCGCGATCTTCGACCCGTTCGGCAACGCCGTGCACACCGCGCTGTCCTTCCCGCTGGTCGGCGAGGACGTCCTGGTCACCGGCGCCGGGCCGATCGGCATCATGGCCGCCGCCGTCGCCAAGCACGCCGGCGCCCGCAACGTCATGATCACCGACGTCTCCCCGTACCGCCTCGACCTCGCCCGCGAGCTCGGCGTCACCCTCGCCCTGGACGTCTCGCAGCACACCATCGAGGACGGCCAGCACCGGCTCGGCCTGCGCGAGGGCTTCGACGTCGGCCTGGAGATGTCCGGCCGCCCCGAGGCGATGCAGTCGATGATCGCCAACATGACGCACGGCGGGAAGATCGCCATGCTCGGCCTGCCCGCCGACGACTTCCCGATCGACTGGGCCCACGTGGTCACCTCGATGCTCACCATCAAGGGCATCTACGGCCGCGAGATGTTCGAGACCTGGTACGCGATGTCCGTGCTGCTCGAGGGCGGACTCGACCTCACCCCGGTGATCACCGGCCGGCACGCCGCCCGGGACTTCGAGGCCGCCTTCGACGAGGCCGCCGGCGGCAACTGCGGCAAGGTCATCCTCGACTGGACGACGCTGTAAGCGCTTCCCCGCCACGCCCGCCGACCACTCGTTAGGAGCGACACCACCGTGTTCGAGAACGTCCGCGACGACCTCGCCGCCACCCTCGCCGAGATCCGCGAAGCCGGCCTGTTCAAGCCGGAACGCGTCATCGGCACCCCGCAGTCCGCCGAGATCGCCGTCACCTCCGGCAACGGCGGCCAGGTGCTCAACTTCTGCGCCAACAACTACCTCGGCCTCGCCGACCACCCCGCCGTGGTCGCCGCCGCCAAGGACGCCCTCGACCGCTGGGGCTACGGCATGGCGTCCGTCCGCTTCATCTGCGGCACCCAGGACGTCCACAAGGAACTCGAGCAGCGCCTGTCCGAGTTCCTCGGGCAGGAGGACACCATCCTGTACTCCTCCTGCTTCGACGCCAACGGCGGCGTCTTCGAGACCCTGCTCGACGAGCGCGACGCCGTCATCTCCGACGCCCTCAACCACGCCTCCATCATCGACGGCATCCGCCTCTCCAAGGCCCGCCGCCACCGCTACGCCAACCGCGACCTCGCCGACCTGGAGAAGCAGCTCCAGGACACCCAGGACGCCCGCCGCCGCCTGATCGTCACCGACGGCGTCTTCTCGATGGACGGCTACATCGCCCCGCTGCGCGAGATCTGCGACCTCGCCGACCGCTACGACGCCATGGTCATGGTCGACGACTCGCACGCCGTCGGCTTCGTCGGCCCCACCGGCCGCGGCACCCCCGAACTGCACGGCGTCACCGACCGCGTCGACATCATCACCGGCACCCTCGGCAAGGCCCTCGGCGGCGCCTCCGGCGGCTACGTCGCCGCCCGCCGCGAGATCGTCGCCCTGCTGCGCCAGCGCTCCCGCCCCTACCTGTTCTCCAACTCGCTCGCCCCGGTGATCGCCGCCGCCTCGCTCACCGTGCTCGACCTGCTGGAGACCAGCGACGACCTGCGCGAGCGGCTGCGCGCCAACACCGAGCTGTTCCGGACGAGGATGACCGAGGCCGGGTTCGAGATCCTGCCCGGCGAGCACGCCATCGCCCCCGTCATGGTCGGCGACGCCGCCAGGGCCGGCCGCCTCGCCGAACTCCTGCTGGAGCGCGGCGTCTACGTGATCGGCTTCTCCTACCCCGTGGTGCCGCACGGCGCCGCCCGGATCCGGGTCCAGCTCTCCGCCGCGCACAGCACCGAGGACGTCGAACGCGCCGTCGCCGCCTTCGTCGACGCCCGCGCCGCACTGGACGCCCGACCCGCAGCGGACGCCTGACCCGCAGCACCGACCGGACCAGGTGCGGGCACCCTCAACCGCACCCACCCCACGGGCCGCCCCGCACCCCCCTCCGGGGGCGGCCCGTCCGGCGCGGGG
>NZ_JBHUWH010000623.1:0-3785 GCF_042670125.1 Kitasatospora sp. NPDC057198
CCCCGGGTCCGCGTCCGGCGGCGCCCGCCCCGGCCGCTCCGGCGCCGGCGGCGGAGTTCTCCTCCCCGGCCCCGGCCGGCGAGGCCCCGGCGCGTCCGGCCGCCCCGCGGCCGGCCCCGGCCAACCCCGCGGCCCGTCCGGGCCCGCGTCCGGCCGGTCCGCGTCCGGGCAACAACCCCTTCACCTCGGGCGGCGCGTCGGGCATGGCCCGTCCGTCCGCCCCGCGTCCGGGCGGCCCGGCCGGTGAGCGCGGTCCGCGTCCCACCGGCGAGCGCGGCCCCCGTCCGACCGGTGCGCCGGGCGGCGAGCGGGGTCCCCGTCCCACCGGCGAGCGCGCCCCCCGTCCGGGTGGCCCGGGTGCCGGTGCCCCCCGTCCGGGTGCCCCGGCCGGCGAGCGCGGTCCCCGTCCCGGCAGCGCCCCGCGTCCCGGTGGTCCGGGTGCCGGTGCGCCGCGTCCCGACGGCATGCCGCGTCCGGCCGCTCCGCGCCCCGGTGCGCCGAGCCCGTCCGGGATGCCCCGTCCGAACCCCGGCATGATGCCGCAGCGTCCGGGCCCGCGCCCGGGTCCGGGTGCCGGTGCGCGTCCGGGTGGCCCCGGTGCGCGTCCGGGTGCTCCGGGCGGTGCCCGTCCCGGCTTCCAGGGCCGTCCGGCCGGTCCGGGCTCGCGTCCGGCCGGTGGCGGCTTCGGCGGCCCCCGTCCGGGTGGCGGTGCCGGTGGCGGCGGCGGCTTCGGTGGCGGCGGTGCCCGTCCCGGCGGCTTCGGCGGTCGTCCCGGTGGTCCGGGTGCCCGTGGTGGCACGCAGGGCGCGTTCGGTCGCGGCCCCGGTGGCCGTCCGGCGCGCGGCCGGAAGTCGAAGCGCGCGAAGCGCCAGGAGTACGAGGCCATGCAGGCCCCGTCCGTCGGCGGCGTGATGCTGCCGCGCGGCAACGGCTCGACCGTCCGCCTCTCGCGCGGCGCTTCGCTGACGGACTTCGCGGAGAAGATCAACGCCAACCCGGCGGCGCTCGTCTCGGTGATGTTCAACCTCGGTGAGATGGTCACCGCCACCCAGTCGGTCTCCGACGCCACGCTGCAGCTGCTGGCCGACGAGATGGGCTTCGTGCTGGAGATCGTCAGCCGGGACGACGAGGACCGCGAGCTGCTGGAGTCGTTCGACATCGACTTCGGCGTCGACGAGGGCGACGAGGAGCAGCTGGCTCCGCGTCCGCCGGTGGTCACCGTCATGGGTCACGTCGACCACGGCAAGACCCGCCTGCTCGACGCGATCCGCAAGACCAACGTGGTCGCGGGCGAGGCCGGCGGCATCACCCAGCACATCGGTGCCTACCAGGTGGCGACCGAGGTGAACGGCGAGGAGCGCCGGATCACCTTCCTCGACACCCCGGGTCACGAGGCGTTCTCCGCCATGCGTGCCCGCGGTGCCAAGTCCACCGACATCGCGATCCTGGTGGTCGCGGCCAACGACGGCGTCATGCCGCAGACGGTCGAGGCGTTGAACCACGCCAAGGCCGCCGGCGTGCCGATCGTGGTCGCGGTCAACAAGATCGACGTCGAGGGCGCGGACCCGACCAAGGTCCGCGGCCAGCTCACCGAGTTCGGCCTGGTGGCCGAGGAGTACGGCGGCGACACCATGTTCGTCGACATCTCCGCCCGCCAGGGCCTCAACATCGAGGAGCTGCTGGAGGCCGTGGTCCTGACCGCGGACGCCTCCCTCGACCTGCGCGCCAACCCGGAGCAGGACGCCCAGGGCATCGCGATCGAGGCCCACCTGGACAAGGGCCGCGGCGCCATGGCGACGCTGCTCATCCAGCGCGGCACCCTGCGGGTCGGCGACTCGATCGTGGTCGGCGACTCCTACGGCCGCGTCCGCGCGATGCTCGACGAGAACGGCAACAGCCTCTCCGAGGCCGGTCCGTCCCGTCCGGTCATGCTGCTCGGTCTGACCTCGGTGCCCCGCGCCGGCGACAGCTTCATCGTCGTCGACGAGGACCGCACCGCCCGCCAGATCGCCGAGAAGCGCTCCGCCCGCGACCGCAACGCCTCGATGGCCCAGCGCCGCGTCCGCGTCTCGCTGGAGGGCTTCGAGGCCGCGCTGGCCGCCGGCAACATCGAGAAGCTCAACCTCATCATCAAGGGTGACGTCTCCGGTTCCGTCGAAGCCCTCGAGGACGCCCTCGTCAAGCTGGACGTGGGCGAAGAGGTCGAGCTGCGGATCCTGCACCGCGGTGTGGGTGCCATCACCGAGTCCGACGTGGACCTGGCGATGGGCTCGGACGCCATCATCATCGGCTTCAACGTGCGCGCCGAGGGGCGTGCCCGTACCGCGGCCGAGCGCGAGGGCGTCGACATCCGGTACTACTCGGTCATCTACCAGGCGATCGAGGAGATCGAGGCCGCGCTCAAGGGCCTGCTCAAGCCCGAGTACGAGGAGGTGCGCCTCGGCTCCGCGGAGATCCGCGAGGTGTTCCGCTCCTCCAAGTTCGGCAACATCGCCGGTGTGCTCGTCCGCGAGGGCATCATCCGCCGCAACACCAAGGCGCGCCTGCTGCGCGACGGCAAGGTCGTGGCGGAGAACCTCAACATCGAGGGCCTGCGCCGCTTCAAGGACGACGCCACCGAGGTCCGCGAGGGCTTCGAGGCCGGTGTCACCCTGGGCTCGTTCAACGACATCAAGATCGAGGATGTCATCGAGACCTACGAGATGCGGGAGAAGCCGCGCTCGTAACAGGTGCCTGACCGGGGCCGGTCGGCGGGTGCGTTAACCCGTCGACCGGCCCCGGCCGCGCTTGTTAGGGTCGGGGCCAGTCGGAAACCCTTCGAGGCCCCCAGACCGGCTCAGGTCTGTCCCACATGTTCGTAGGAACACTCACCTTCGACCTGCTCCTCGGCGACGTGCACTCGCTCAAGGAGAAGCGGTCGATCGTGCGGCCCATCGTGGCCGAACTGCAGCGCAAGTACAGCGTGTGCGCCGCAGAGGTAGGCAACCAGGATCTGCATCGCAGGGCCGAGATCGGCTGCGCGGTGGTGTCCGGCGACGCCGGGTACGTCAGCGAGATCCTGGACAGCTGTGAGCGGCTCGTCGCCGGCCGCCCCGAGGTGGTGCTGCTCTCCGCGCGGAGGCGGTACCACCACGACGACGACGAATGACCTGCGGGAGTCACCACCGTCACACCCGCACACGACCGAGAGCGCCCACAAGGCTGGGCGCGGGCGGGTACGTTGGGGAGAGGGCCCCACCGGGTGAGGTCATGACCCGGGGTACGCGCCTACTGCACGAGGAGGCAACGTGACCGACACCGCTAGGGCGCGCAAGCTCGCCGACCGCATCCAGGTGGTCGTGGCGGAGACCCTGCAGCGCCGGATCAAGGACCCCCGTCTGGGGTACGTCACCATCACCGACGCCCGGGTCACCGGGGACCTGCGCGAGGCCACCGTCTTCTACACCGTCTACGGTGACGAGACCGAGCGCGAGTCCAGCGCGGCCGCGCTGGAGAGCGCCAAGGGCATCCTGCGCTCCGAGGTCGGCAAGCAGACCGGGGTCCGGTTCACGCCGACCCTGACCTTCGTCGCCGACGCCCTGCCGGACAACGCCCGGAACATCGACGACCTGCTGGACAAGGCCCGGCTCTCCGACGCCGCCGTCCGCACCGCCGCCGCCGGGGCCGCGTACGCCGGCGACGCCGACCCGTACAAGTCGTCCCGCGACGACGACGAGGACGAGTGACCGTGGCCGGGGAGCCGGCCGAGTCCGGTACCGCGAGGGCGGTCTCCCCCACCGGGGTGG
>NZ_JBHUWH010000624.1:0-3777 GCF_042670125.1 Kitasatospora sp. NPDC057198
CGGCGGGCCTGGGGCCCGCCGTCCGGCGTTTCGGTCCGGGGGGTGCGCGGCCGGGCGGGGGCACAATCGTCCCCGTGAACGCTCCCGCCGCTCCGCAGCCGGCCGTCCCGTCCTCCGCCGGGGGGCGGCTGGTCCGTCCGCTGGCCGCGCTGGCCGCGGTGGCGCTGCCCACGGCCTTCGTCGGGGTGGTGGATCCGAACGCGCCGGGGCACTACCCGGTGTGTCCGGTGCTGGAGGCGACCGGCTGGTGGTGCCCGGGGTGCGGCGGGTTGCGCTGCGTGCACGCGCTGACCAGGGGGGACGTGCTGACGGCGGCGCACGACAACCTGGTGGTGACGGTGCTGGCGGCGGCCCTGGCGGTGCTGTGGCTGGGCTGGGTGGTGCGGGCGGTGCGCGGCCGGCCGGGGTGGCGGCCGCGGTGGACGGCCCGGCGGGTGGGGGCGCTGGTGGTGCTGGTGCTGCTGTTCGGGGTGCTGCGGAACCTGCCGGTCGGTGCGGTGCTGGCCCCGCCGGGGGCGTGAACGGGGCGCGCGCCGTGTCCGGCGGGGGTCCGCCGTTCGAGACGCGCGCCGGGCGGATGCGGAGTGCGCCCCCCGCGCCCGATACCATCGAAGTGCCGGGGCAGCGCTCGACGCCCCCGGCCTCACCACCGAAACACGATGGGGGCGCACGCGTGACTGTGCTCGACGAGATCATCGACGGGGTCCGGCAGGACCTCGCCGAGCGACAGGCCCGGGTCTCCCTGGACGAGCTCAAGGAGCTCGCCGCCAAGGCGCCCGAGGCGAAGGACGGCGTGGCCGCGCTGCGCGGCGACGGCGTCCGGGTGATCTGCGAGGTCAAGCGCTCCAGCCCGTCCAAGGGCGCACTGGCGGCGATCGCCGACCCGGCCGCGCTGGCGGTCGACTACGCGGCCGGCGGTGCCGCCGCGATCAGCGTGCTCACCGAGCAGCGCCGCTTCGGCGGTTCGCTGGCCGACCTGGACGCGGTGCGTGCGGCGGTGCCCACCCCGGTCCTGCGCAAGGACTTCATCGTCACCGCCTACCAGCTGTGGGAGGCCCGTGCGCACGGCGCGGACCTGGCGCTGCTGATCGTGGCCGCGCTGGAGCAGCCGGCCCTGGTCTCGCTGATCGAGCGGGCCGAGTCGATCGGGCTGACCCCGCTGGTCGAGGTGCACGACGAGGAGGAGATCGCCCGCGCGGTGGACGCCGGCGCGCGGATCATCGGCGTCAACGCCCGCAACCTGAAGACCCTCGAGGTCGACCGGAACACCTTCGGCAACGTGGTGGACGCCATCCCGGCGCACGTCGTGAAGGTCGCCGAGTCGGGCGTGCGCGGGCCGCACGACCTGATCACCTACGCCAACCAGGGCGCCGACGCGGTGCTGGTCGGCGAGTCCCTGGTCACCGGCCGGGACCCGAAGGCCGCGGTCGCCGACCTGGTCGCCGCCGGGGCGCACCCGGCGCTGCGCAACAACGGGCGGGGCTGAGCCTCCGCCGTGTCGATCGCCACCCGTCTCGCCCCCGGCTGCCGCCCGCGCGGCTGCCGCGCGCCCGCACGCCGGGTGCTGGGGCGGCGGGTGCGGTACGTGATCGGCTGCGAGCCCGGACAGGTTCCCGGACGCCGATGGCGCGGCCCCCGCGGCTGACCGTTCGCCGCGCGTTCCACGTCCACGCCGTCAATCCTTCATCCGAGGACGGATCATGTCCGAGCACTACCTTCCGGGCGCCCAGGTGCCCGACGCACGCGGTTACTTCGGCGCCTACGGCGGCCGCTTCATCCCGGAGGCGCTGGTCGCCGCCGTGGAGCAGGTCGCCGAGGAGTACGAGAAGGCCAAGAACGACCCGGCGTTCGCCGCCGAGCTGGACGTCCTGCTCAAGGACTACACCGGCCGGCCGAGCCCGCTGACCGACGTCCACCGGTTCTCCGCGGAGGCCGGCGGGGCGCGGGTCCTGCTCAAGCGCGAGGACCTCAACCACACCGGCTCGCACAAGATCAACAACGTGCTGGGTCAGGCGCTGCTGACCCGCCGGATGGGCAAGACCCGGATCATCGCCGAGACCGGCGCCGGCCAGCACGGCGTGGCCACCGCCACCGCCTGCGCGCTGTTCGGCTTCGACTGCACCATCTACATGGGCGAGGTCGACACCGAGCGCCAGGCGCTGAACGTGGCCCGGATGCGGATGCTGGGCGCCGAGGTGATCCCGGTGAAGTCCGGCAGCCGCACCCTGAAGGACGCCATCAACGAGGCGTTCCGCGACTGGGTCGCCAACGTGGACTCCACCCACTACCTGTTCGGCACGGTGGCCGGCCCGCACCCGTTCCCGATGATGGTGCGCGACTTCCACCGGGTCATCGGCGTCGAGGCCCGGCAGCAGGTGCTGGACCGCACCGGGAGGCTCCCGGACGCGGTGGTGGCCTGCGTCGGCGGCGGCTCCAACGCGATGGGCATCTTCCACGAGTTCATCCCGGACGCGGACGTCCGGCTGATCGGCTGCGAGGCGGCCGGCGAGGGCGCCGAGACCCCCAAGCACGCGGCCACCCTGACCAAGGGCGACCCGGGCGTGCTGCACGGCTCGCGCACCTACGTGCTGCAGGACGAGGACGGCCAGACCATCGAGTCGCACTCGATCTCGGCCGGCCTGGACTACCCGGGCGTCGGCCCGGAGCACGCCTGGCTGAAGGACACCGGACGGGCCGAGTACCGCCCGGTGACCGACGCGCAGGCGATGGAGGCGCTGCGGCTGCTGTCCCGCACCGAGGGCATCATCCCGGCGATCGAGTCCGCGCACGCGCTGGCCGGCGCGCTCGAACTCGGCCGCGAGCTCGGCCCGGAGGCGACGATCCTGGTCTCGCTCTCCGGCCGCGGGGACAAGGACATGCACACCGCCGCCGAGTACTTCGGCCTCTACGACGCCGAGGGGACCAACTGACATGGCCGACACCAAGCTCACCACCGCCCTGGCGGCCGCGAAGGCCGAGGGCCGGGCGGCCCTGATCGGCTACCTGCCGGCCGGCTTCCCGACCGTGGACGGCGGCATCGCCGCGATCAACGCCCTGATCGAGGGCGGCTGCGACGTCGTCGAGGTCGGCCTGCCGCACTCGGACCCGGTGCTGGACGGCGCGGTCATCCAGACCGCCGACGACATCGCGCTGCGCGGCGGCGTGAAGATCAAGGACGTGCTGCGCACCGTCGCCGAGGTCGCGGCGGCCCACCCGGCCGTGCCGGTCCTGGTGATGACGTACTGGAACCCGGTGGACCGCTACGGCACCGCCCGGTTCGCCGCCGACCTGGCCGCGGCCGGGGGAGCGGGCTGCATCCTGCCGGACCTGCCGGTGGAGGAGTCCGAGGAGTGGCGCAAGGCCGCCGCCGAGCACGGCCTGGACACCGTGTTCGTGGTCGCCCCGTCCTCCAGGGACCACCGGCTGGCCGAGGTCACCGCGGCCGGGTCCGGCTTCGTGTACGCGGCCGCCGTGATGGGCGTGACCGGCACCCGGGCCGCGGTCGGCAACCTGGCCGAGGACCTGGTGGCCCGCACCCGCGCCACCACCGAGCTGCCGGTCTGCGTCGGCCTGGGCGTCTCCAACGCCGACCAGGCGGCCGAGGTCGCCGCCTTCGCGGACGGCGTGATCGTCGGCTCGGCGTTCGTCCAGCGGCTGCTGGACGCCGAGCAGTTGGCGGACGGCACGGCCGCGGTCCGGGCGCTCGCGGGCGAGCTGGCGCGGGGCGTCCGCCGGAAGTAGCACGACATGTCCCGGGGCCGCCCGGGGAGCGACCTG
>NZ_JBHUWH010000625.1:0-3766 GCF_042670125.1 Kitasatospora sp. NPDC057198
CGAGCGCCAGCCCGTCATCGACATCCCGCCGATGATCGACCTGGACGACCTGGCCGACGCGTACGGGGACGTCTTCCTGGAGGACCTGGCCCGCCGGCTCGGCCAGGCGTAGCGGCTGGCCCGGCAGGACGCAGCGGCCCCGACCGGCAGGGCGCAGCGGCCCCGACCGGCAGGGCGCAGCGGCCGACGCGCCCGGACGCGTCTCCTGGTGCGTCCGAGCGCGGCACCTGGTGCGTCCGGGCCGTTCGGGGGCGGAACGAGCGGAGTGTCACCGATCGGGCCCGGCGTCGTTCTCCTGACGTGCACGTTCCAGAGGCGCTGCGGCGCGCGGCGGGTCACCGCTCAGCAGGTGAAGAATCGTTTCTCCCCAACGCGGGGCGGGAGACGAACGGCGGTGGTGCCCGATGAACCCGGACCAGGAACCCACCCCGCCACCCGCCGTCCCGCCCCAGCGCTGCACCACCAGCCGGCCCACCACCCACCTGGTCGTCGAAGTGGTCGTCACCCCCGACCTGCACGTCCCCGTCGTCGCCCGCCTGCGCTACCGCGCCGACGAGCCCTACACCGTCCACCTCGACAGCCACGTCGACCTGCCCGACCCCGTCACCTGGGCACTCTCCCGCGACGTCCTGCTCGCCGGACTCACCCGCCCCGCCGGACTCGGCGACATGTCCGTCACCCCCGGAGAGGGACCCGACCACGGCCACGTCCTGCTCTCCCTGCACGGCGAGGAGACCAGCGCCCTGCTCCGCCTGCCCGCCCCCGCCCTGCGCGACTTCCTGCGCCGCACCGAATGCGTCGTCCCGGTCGGCTGCGAACGCGACCACGTCGACCTCGACGCGGTCGTCCGACGCCTCCTCGACGACCGGGGCGAGGGGGAGTGACCCGCCGTCAGCCGGGCTCGAGCCCGGAGCCGAGCTCGGGTTCGGGGCCGGGTCCGGACTCGCGCTCCTGCTCCCAGCGCCGCAGCGCCGCGTCCAACTCGTCGAACAGCGCGGTCGGCGCGGAACGCCCGTGCCGGGCCGCGATCACCGGCCACAACCGGCGGCCCAGCTCCAGCGCACCCCGCAGCGCCCCCAGCAGACCCGGCACCGACGCCCCCGCAGTCGCCGCCCGCAGCCCCGCCACCGTCGCCGCCGACAACTCCCGCTCGGCACCCCGCGACGGAGTCAGCCAGTGCGCCAACGACTCCTCCGCCAGCCGCGCCATCCACAGCAGGTGCCGCTGCGCGTGCCCCAGCGCGTCCCACGCCCGCAACTCCTCGCCCCGGGCGGTCAGGTGGTACGCCAGCACCAGCCAGTTCGCGAACGGATCGCAGTACTCTTCGATGATCCTCGGCTGCTCCGCCGGCGGAACGTACCGCAGCGGCAGCCCCTCCAACACCGGCCGCAGCGCCCCCCTGCGGTCCACCAGCAGCATCCGCTCCACCTCGGCACCCCGGGCCGGCCACTTCGCCACCTCCCCGATCCCGTCCACCGTCGCGAAGTGGAACTCCCCGCGCACCAGCCCCGGGAAGAACGCCACGTACGACCCGAACTCGTTCAGCAGCCCGTAGCTCAGCGGCGCGATCCGCGAGCACCACGCGTGCGGATCGACCTCGGCCCGCCGCTCCGGCGTGAAGAACAGCCAGAACTCGATGTCGCTGTGCTCGTCCGCCTCCCCGGCCGCGAACGAGCCGTACATCAGTGCGGCGTCCAACTCCGGGTCCGCCGCGCACACTTCGCGGACCCGCCCGATCAACTCCTCCTGGAACAGCATCCGCCCACCCAAGCACCGTCCGCCCCGCCCGGCAACGCGATATCCCCCCACCCGGACCGTCCGCGCCGGCCTGCTTGAATGAGCCCCATGGCGAACTGGACCGACTGGTCGGCGCTCGAGGACGCGTGCGGCACCGCCGAGCACGTGCCGGCCCTGCTCGACCGCTTCGAGGCCGACCCGTCCGGCACCGCCTCCGAACTGATCGACCACCTCTGCCCCCAGCTGGACACCGCGTTCCCGGCGAGCTTCGCGGCCCTGCCCCGGCTGGCCGCCCTCGCCGCGACCAGCACCGGCCACGACCTCTCCGCCGTCCTGATGGCGGCCGGATCGATCGTCTCCTGCGCCACCACCGGCAGCGAGGTGTTCGAGGTCTTCGCCGCCCCGATCGCCGACCTGCACCGGCTCACCGACCGCAGCCTGCGCACCACCGAGGACCCCGGCGAGTACGTCGACCTGCTCCAGTACCTGCTCTCCTTCGAGGGCGTCGAGACCTGGGACCGCCACTTGGACGGCGTCGGCACCGGCGAGTACGAGGTCGACTGCCCGCACTGCGGCGTCCCGATCCTCCTGGTGACCGGCGACGGGGACGGCAGCGGGGACGGCAGTGGGGACGGGGACGACTGCGCCGACTGCTTCGCCACCACCGACGAGCACGCCCCGGACGAGCACGCCCCGGACGAGGCCGAGAAGGCCCCGCTGCGCCCGGCCGCCCCCGACGAACTGGACGCTCTCGCCGCCCGCCTGCACACCAGGGCCCGCACCGACGCCCAGCCCTCCGTCGCCCACCGCCTGCGCCACCTGTTCGGCCCGGCCGCCTGCCCGGACTGCGGCACCGCCTTCCGGGTCGCCGACCGGCTCGCGGCGCACCCGGCGTACTGACCGACCGCACGCGCCCTACGCGCCGCACGCACTACACGCGCGGCCCCGGGCCGCCCCCGAGCAGGACGTCCGCAGTGGGCATCGAGATCGAGCTGCACTCCGCCCGACCGAAGCGCCTGGACCACGGGCTCACCAGGGCCTCGCTGCTGCGGGCCTCCCACCGGCACAGCACCGGGCAGGCCCGGGTACTGGACGAACTGCCGGTCACGCGCTCGTGGCGGCTCCGGCAGATCGACCCGTACGACAACACGATGTTCGACGAACGGGACGCGGCCGCCGCGCTCCGCGAGATCGACGCGCTGCTGCGGCTCTGCACCGACGAGGAGCAGCGGGACGCCGTGGTCGACCTGGAACGGATGCTGGGCGCGTGCGTCGCCACGCCCGGCAGCTGGCTGTGGTTCGTCGGGGACCGACCGGTCACGGCCCCGGTCGACGGCGGCTCCGGGGCGGGCCGTTCCGGTGCGGGCCGTTCCGGGTCAGGCCGGGAGGGCGGCGCGGAGCAGGTCGCGGGACGGGGCGTCGAAGGCGACCAGGCGGACCAGGGCGACGTCGGTCGGGGTGGTGGTGAGGGTGTCGACGGCGATCCGGGCGGCGAGGTCGGGTGGGAAGCCGTACACGCCGGTGGCGATGGCGGGGAACGCCAGGCTGGTGACGCCGAGCCGGTCGGCCACGGCCAGGCAGCGGCGGTAGCAGGACGCCAGGGTCTCCGCCTCGCCGTAGCCGCCGCCGTCCCAGACCGGACCGACGGTGTGGATCACGTGCCGGACGGGCGGGAACAGGTCGAACGCCGGGGTCGCCACCGCGTCGCCCGGCTCGCACGGGGCCAGCGCCCCGCCTGCCTCGGCCAGCCGCGGCCCGGCCGCCCGGTGGATCGCCCCGTCCACGCCGCCCCCGCCCAGCAGCGACTCGTTCGCGGCGGTGACGACCGCCTCGGTGTCCTGCTCGGTGATGTCGCCCAGGACGACCTCGATGCGCACTCCCATGCCCGCATCCTCCCGCACCGCGGCCCGGCACGGCCGGGCGATCGCTGTGGGCGGACAGGACGGACAGGACGGACAGGACGGTCGCTGCGGGCGGCTCCGGGGCAGGTCGGGCGCCGGGGGCCGGGCCCGCCTCCGGAGAAGGAGGC
>NZ_JBHUWH010000626.1:0-3752 GCF_042670125.1 Kitasatospora sp. NPDC057198
GGGTCGGGAGGGAGGGGTGGGGCAGGGCGGGGCGGTTCCCGGACCATTGTGGTGCGGGGCGCGGCGCGTGCGGCGGCGCGTGCGGCGGCCGGGTTCAGCAGTGCAGGCGCCACCGGACCCAGTAGCCCGTGCCCTCAGGGCCGTCGCCGGCGCCGGTGTGCCGCACCTCGCCCGCCAGCAGGCGGGCGTCCGGCGGCTCCTGGCGGTGCCCGGCCAGCAGGGCGTCCAGCTCGTCGTAGCGGGCGTCGACCCCGCCCAGGGCCGGATCGGGGGCGCCCTCCCCGCGCTGCCCGGACCACCGGAGGCGGATGGCCCACTGCTCGTGCTCCCACGCCACCGCGGCCGGGGGCGCGGGCCAGACCCGGTACTCGCCGGGGCCGTCGCCGGTGTACTGGCCGTAGCCGTCGAAGTAGTGCGGCTCGCCCCCGACACCGGCCAGGCCGGCCCGCAGGCCGTCGTACCACTCCAGTTCGACGGTCACCCGCTCGAAGCCGTCCGCGATCAGCTGCTCCTCGCCCCAAGTCCCGTTCATCCGCGCAGGATACCGCCGCCGGCCCCGGGGCGCGGGGGCCGGGGCGCGGGGTCTGAGCGCGGGGTCGGGGTGAGGGGGTCGAGTCCGGCGGCGGCCGGCCGTTCGCGCTGCTCGTCGGGGGAGGTGCCGGCGGTGCAGCCGGCCCGGGTCACTGCGCCGCCTCCCCGGCGGGCACCGCGCCCCCGGCGGCGGGCCGGGCCGCCCGGCCCGGCGCCGCCTCGACCGACCGGACCCGGGAGACCGCGTACAGCCCCGCGCACACCATGATCAGACCGCTGGCCAGGAAGATCGTGTCGGTGCGGTGGAAGCCCACGCCCAGGACGGTCACCGAGAAGTCCGGGGAGAGCGCGCTCGCCAGCAGCCCGGCGATCACCATCGAGGACACCGACGCCAGGAAGACCAGCGGGTTGATCGCGGCGCTCACCCGGCCCAGCATCCCGGCGGGCGTCTCCGCCAGGATGATCGGGCCGAGCACGGTGTTCACCAGCGCCAGCGGCACCCCGATCAGCCCGATCACCGCGACCGCCACCCACACCGACGAGGACCTGGCGAACAGGCCCACCAGCACCGCCGTCACCAGCACGCCCCAGCTCAACAGCCGGTAGGTGCCCGTCCGGCGCATCAGCCTCGGTGCGAGCAGCGCGCCGAGGACGCTGCCCGCGCCCAGCGCGCCGTTCAGGGTGCCGACCCAGTCGGCGTCCGCGTGCAGGTTCTCCGCGACGAAGAAGATCTCCAGGACGGTGATCAGACCCACGCCGAAGGTGTAGACGACCAGCGTCACCGTCACCGTCCGCAGTACCGGGCTCGCGGCGATGAACCGCCAGCTCTCCGCCAGTTCGGCGCGCAGCCCCGACGCCTTCCCCACCGGACGCGCCGCCGGGCCGTCCGCGTCGATCCGGGTCCACGCGATGCACGCGAAGGACACCAGGAACGAGGCGGCGTTCACGACCAGCGCCCACTGCGCGCCCACCGAGAACAGCAGCGGGGCCGCCAGCGGCGGACCCAGCACCGCGGCCGAGTTCGCGCTGGCGGTGGCCAGGCTGTACGCCTGCGGCTGGTCGGCCTCCGCCACCACCGCGCCGATCGTGGCGAACCGGGACGGGTTGAAGAACTGGGCGGCCACCGAGGACAGCGCCACCACCGTGTACACCAGCGCCAGCCGCAGCCCCACCGACCACGCCGACCCGACGACGCTCACCACCACCAGCAGGCCCACCAGCGCCGCCCGGACCAGGTCGGCGGCCATCATGGTGCGCCTGCGGTTCCAGCGGTCCGCGTACACCCCGGCGAGCGGCCCGACCAGCACCGTCGGCACCGCCGCCGCGATCAGGACGCCGCTCACGGCGGCGGGCGCGTACGAGGCACCGGCGGCGATCTCCGCCCCGACCCACAGCACCAGGGTGGTGTCGAAGACGAAGTCGCCGAACTGCGAGACCGCCTGGCCGAGCCACAGCTTCTGCCAGTTGCGGTTGGTGCGGAGCCCTGGCGCGGGGCGGGTGCCACTCATGCTTCTGCCTGTCCCTCTGGTAGCGGTGCCTGTAGTGGTCGGGTGCGAGGTTCGAGGTACGAGGTGCGAGGTGCGAGGTACGAGGTGCGGGATCCGGTTCGGCGGCGGCATCCCGTCGGGCGCGGTGTCCGGGACCCCGCAGGCCATCGCGAACACCCGGGCGGCGTGCCCGATGTTCTGCAGTGGGAAGCGGTAGGCCCGGGGGTTCGGGTACTTCCAGGACATCCGGTCCGGGGCGGCCGCCGTGAACACCCCGAACGACGCCGTTTCGAAGAAGTGCTGACGGGACATCAGGTGCTCGACGTCGAACACGAACACGTACGCCTCGGTCCCGTGCCGGACCCCGCCGCCAGTCGCGGCCCGCAGCGGCGCGAAACCGAGCCGCAGCACCTCGGCGGACACGTCCAGGCCGACCGGCACCGGCCTGAACCGCCGGTGCGCGCGTCGCGACCGGAACACGGTGCTCGCCTGCACGGACTGCGCTATTCCCAATTCCCCGACCGGATGCCGCTGGAGCAGGCTCGAAGCTCCGTAGGCGAGCGCCACCGCACCCGTCTCGGCGAGGGTGGATATCGCGGAACCGGCCGCTGGAATGGGTATTCCGACGAGTATCCGGCTTCGGTCGGCGTTCCGGATGACTTCGCGCGTCGCGGAAACGGCCGTATCGTCTTTGCGTGCGCCTGGTGGTCCGCTCTGCATTCACCTGCGCATTCGTTTCCGCATTTGCCTACGCATTCAGTCCGGCATTCGCCCCTGGGCCGGTCCGGTGGATTTCCGTCCGGCGCCTCGGGAATGCTCTCCAGGAGGCGGCGGGCCTGCTCGGCGCCGGCCTCCGGGGTGAAGTTCCCGATGACCACCAGATTCGCCGCGGCGCGGTGGTAGCGACGGGCGCGGAACTCCTCGCGGCCCCGGACGGTGATGCCGGGCCCGGAGTCCGGGTGGCCGACCGGCGGCAGCCACTCGATGGCGCCCCCGAACGGGCGGCCCCGCGTCCGCTGGAACCGCTCGCGCAGGACGATCTCCTTGTGGGCGAGCACACCGCGGGCCCCGCCGACCGTGATGCGCGTGGCATGGGCCATCGTCGTGCTCCTCCGGGTCTCGGCAGTTCGACCCGCCGCCGTAAGGGTGGCGGCGGCCGGGTCGGGGTGGTGCGGGGGACTACTGGTTGATGTTGATGTCCGGCGCCGCGGCCTCGGCGTCGTCCTCGGGGCGCGGGTCAACCGACATGACGTCCTCCCCGATCGAATTCAGACCCCTCATTGGATATCGCGCGGTCCAGAATGTTGGACGCGTGACAGGGTGTCAAGAGTCGTGAGTGCGGAGAACTCCTGCCGGGCGCCGGAGTTCGACATAGTTCGAGGACGCCGGAAGCCCTCCGGATCGAAAGCGCTGGTCATCGGCCTGCGAAGGGCGCGGAAGCCGGGGAGGGCCGAAGTCGAGTTCTGCTGCGGGCGGCAGGGCGGGCCCGGAGAGTTCCCGGAGGGTGTTCGATAGGGAATTCCCCCGAAGTGTCCGAATTGATCGCCGGGGAACGGGCCCGGTGCTCCGATCCCACGGCAGAACGGGCTCGTTCCGCGATATTGATCCACCATGACGGAGCGACGCGGGTACCCCTCGGACCTGAAGGACGACCAGCTGCGGGCGGAGAAAAGCTGTCGGGTCCTGTCCGCCGGGCCCGTGGCGTGCGGGGGAGCCCGCGTTCTGGACCTGGAC
>NZ_JBHUWH010000627.1:0-3716 GCF_042670125.1 Kitasatospora sp. NPDC057198
CCCCGTCCGGAACGGACCGGACGGTGCGCGGCGCCTTCGGCGTACTGGCCTCGCTGCGGGTTCGCCGAGCGCTCGCCGCTCGCTTACTTCGCGGCGGCGAACAGCTCGCGGGCCAGGCGGGCGGTCTCGGACGGCGTCTTGCCGACCTTGACGCCGGCGGCCTCCAGGGCCTCCTTCTTCGCCTGGGCGGTGCCGGAGGAGCCGGAGACGATGGCGCCGGCGTGGCCCATGGTCTTGCCCTCGGGCGCGGTGAAGCCCGCGACGTAGCCGACGACCGGCTTGGTGACGTGCTCGGCGATGTAGGCCGCGGCCCGCTCCTCGGCGTCGCCGCCGATCTCGCCGATCATGACGATCAGCTCGGTCTCCGGGTCCTCCTGGAACGCCTTGAGGGCGTCGATGTGGGTGGTGCCGATGACGGGGTCGCCGCCGATGCCCACCGCGGAGGAGAAGCCGAGGTCGCGGAGCTCGTACATGAGCTGGTAGGTCAGGGTGCCGGACTTCGACACCAGACCGATCTTGCCCGAGCCGGTGATGTTGGCCGGGATGATGCCCGCGTTGGACTGTCCGGGGCTGATCAGGCCGGGGCAGTTCGGGCCGATGATGCGGGTCTTGTTGCCCTTGGCGCCGGCGTGGGCCCAGAACGCGGCGGTGTCGTGCACCGGCACGCCCTCGGTGATGACCACGGCGAGGCCGATCTCGGCGTCGATCGCCTCGATCACGGCGGACTTGGTGAACGCCGGCGGCACGAAGATGACGGTGACGTCGGCACCGGTCTTCTCCATCGCCTCGACCACGGTGCCGAACACCGGGACCTCGGTGCCGTCCACGTCGACGGTGGTGCCCGCCTTGCGCGGGTTGACGCCGCCGACGATCCGGGTGCCGGAGGCGAGCATGCGGCGGGTGTGCTTCATGCCCTCGGAGCCGGTCATGCCCTGGACGATGACCTTGCTGTCCTTGGTAAGGAAGATAGCCATGGTGTTAAGTCCCCTTCCTTACTTGTTGGCCAGCTCGGCGGCGCGGTCAGCGGCGCCGTCCATGGTGTCCACCTGCTCGACCAGCGGGTGGTTGGCGTCGGTCAGGATCTGGCGACCGAGCTCCGCGTTGTTGCCGTCCAGGCGGACGACCAGCGGCTTGGTGACGGCCTCGCCCTTGCTCTCCAGGAGCTCCAGGGCCTGCACGATGCCGTTGGCGACCGCGTCGCAGGCGGTGATGCCGCCGAAGACGTTGACGAAGACCGACTTGACGTCGGTGTCGCCCAGGATGATCTCCAGGCCGTTCGCCATCACCTCGGCGGACGCGCCGCCGCCGATGTCGAGGAAGTTGGCCGGCTTCACGCCGCCGTGGTTCTCGCCGGCGTACGCGACGACGTCCAGGGTGCTCATGACGAGGCCCGCGCCGTTGCCGATGATGCCGACCTGGCCGTCGAGCTTGACGTAGTTCAGGCCCTTGGCCTTCGCCGCCGCCTCGAGCGGGTTGGCGGCGGCCTTGTCCTCGAGCGCCTCGTGCTCGGGCTGGCGGAACTCGGCGTTCTCGTCCAGGGAGACCTTGCCGTCGAGCGCGATGATCTTGCCGTCGCCGGACTTGATCAGCGGGTTGACCTCGACCAGGAGGGCGTCCTCCTTGACGAAGACGACCCAGAGCTTCTGCAGGACGTCGGCGACCTGGTCGGCGATCTCGGCCGGGAACTTCGCGGCGGCGACGATCTCGGCGGCCTTCTCCGGAGTCACGCCCTCGTTGGCGTCGACCGGGATCTTGGCGAGCGCGTCCGGGTTCTCCTCGGCCACGACCTCGATCTCCACGCCGCCCTCGACGCTGGCCATCGCCAGGAAGGTGCGGTTGGTGCGGTCGAGCAGGAAGGAGACGTAGTACTCCTCCTGGATGTCCGCGGTCTGGGCCAGCATGACCTTGTGGACGGTGTGGCCCTTGATGTCCATGCCGAGGATCGCCCCGGCCTTGGCCACGGCGTCCTGCGGGTCGGACGCGAGCTTCACGCCACCGGCCTTGCCCCGGCCGCCCACCTTCACCTGAGCCTTGACGACGGCACGGCCGCCGAAGCGCTCCGCGATGGCGGCAGCGTCTGCGGCGGTCTCGATGACATCGCCGTCAAGCACGGGTACGCCGTGCTTGGCGAAGAGGTCCCTCGCCTGGTACTCGAACAGGTCCACGTGTTTGTCCTTGTTCGTGGTCGCGGAATGTGTCTCTACGAGCGTGCCACGGCAGGATCTTCGCTGCGGGTCGTCGACACTGAGCGGGTACGCAGATGTACGGCCTTGCGGCCCACGCAGTTGCCGGGCGCATCGTCAATCAACACGCGCGTCACGTCCGCATGGCAGGTTATCCCCGGACGACCGGCGTGTTTCGCCCGGGGCCCGGTCCGCCTTGGTGAGAACCGTCACAACCGGCCCGGTCCGGGCCCCTCACCAGCGGGGGCGTGCAACGGTGAGGCCCGCCACCGCTTCACCCGGACGGGTGGCCGCCGCCCCCCTTGACGGCCCGCGGGCCCCCGGCTCAGCCGCGTTCCGGCACCGGCAGCGGCCGCTTCTCGATCGCCGCCGCCATGATCTCCGGGAAGGCGTCCGGCGTGCAGGCGAACGCCGGGGCCCCCAGCTCCGCCAGCGCCTGCGCGTGCGCGTGGTCGTACGCCGGGGCGCCCTCGTCGGACAGCGCCAGCAGCGCGATGAACTGCACCCCCGCGGCCTTCATCGCCGCGACCCGCTTGAGCATCTCGTTGCGGATCCCGCCCTCGTACAGGTCGCTGATCAGCACCACGATCGTCTCGGACGGCCGGCTGATCTTCGACTGGCAGTACGCCAGCGCCCGGTTGATGTCGGTGCCGCCGCCCAGCTGCGTCGCGAACAGCACGTCCACCGGGTCGCTCAGCTGCTCGGTCAGGTCGACCACCGAGGTGTCGAACACCACCAGCCGGGTGTCCAGGCTCGGCATCGACGCCAGCACCGCGCCGAACACCGCCGAGTGCACCACCGACGGCGCCATCGAACCCGACTGGTCGATGCACAGGATCACGTCCTTCTTCACCGCCCGCTGCGCCCGCGCGTAGCCGACCAGCCGCTCCGGGACGACCGTGCGGTACTCCGGCAGGTACTTCGACAGGTTGGCGCGGATGGTGCGGTCCCAGTCGATGTCCCGGTGCCGGGGGCGGTTCACCCGGGCGCTGCGGTCCAGCGCCCCGCCGACCGTCGAGCGGGTCCGGTCGGCGAGCCGGCGCTCCAGGTCGGCCACCACCTTGCCGACCACCGCCCGGGCGGTCTCCCGGGTGGTCTCCGGCAGCGCGTGCTTCAGCGACAGCAGCGTCCCGACCAGGTGCACGTCCGGCTCGACGGCGGCCAGCATCTCCGGCTCCAGCAGCAGCCGGTCCAGGCCGAGGCGGGAGATCGCGTCCTGCTGCATCAGCCGCACCACGCTGGTCGGGAAGTACTCCCGGATGTCCCCCAGCCAGCGCGCCACCTTCGGCGCCGACCCGCCGAGCCCCGCCGAGCGCTTCCCGTCCTCCCGGTACAGCGCCCCCAGCGCCCCGTCCATCGCCGCGTCCCGCCCCGACAGCCGCACCCCGGTGCCGTCCGCGTCGCCGCCCAGCACCAGCCGCCAGCGCCGCATCCGCTCGTCGTCCTGACGGACCGTCATGTGATCTCACTCCTTAACTCCCGCGCCCCGTCAGGGGCGCGGGGAACTGCGCGAAGCGGAAGGGGAAGGGGACG
>NZ_JBHUWH010000628.1:0-3711 GCF_042670125.1 Kitasatospora sp. NPDC057198
CCGTCCGGGCCCCCCCGCGGGGGGCGCGGGGTCGGCCCCGCGCCGCGCGCCCCCCCCCGCGCGGCCTGAGCCCGCGCGCACCCGAGAGGCCGGACCGCCCCGGGCGGTCCGACGTCCTGGCGAGGGCGCCGCACGCGGTGCCCTCCGGGAACACCCGTGAGGGCCACGGCCCCGGCCCCGTACCCTGGCCGGATGGACGCCGACTCCCCCGACCTGTCCGCGCCGGCCGCGGGCCTGCTCGCGCTGCCGCCCTCGCTGGGCCCGGTGCGGCTGGTCGCGGTGGACGGGCACGCGGGCTCCGGCAAGACCACCTTCGCCGGGCGGCTGTCGGCCGCGCTCGGCGGCGCCCCGGTGGTGCACCTGGACGACCTGGCCACCCACCGGGAGCCGTTCGGCTGGACGGGGCGGCTGCGCAAGCAGGTGCTGGAGCCGCTGGCCCGCGGGGTCGCGGCCCGGCACGCGGTGTACGACTGGACGGCCCGGGAGTTCGGCGCCGTCCGGGAGGTGCCGGTGGCGCCGGTGGTGCTGCTGGAGGGGGTGGGCGCGGGCCGGCGGTCGGTGCGGCCGCACCTGGCGGCGCTGCTGTGGATGGAGCTGGACCAGGCCGCGGCGCGGGCCCGCGGGGAGTTGCGGGACGGGCCGGAACTGGCCGAGTTCTGGGCGGGTTGGTCGCGTGCGGAGCATGCGCACTTCGCCGCCGATCCGAGCCGTCCGTACGCGGACCTGCGGGTCGACGGGGTCACCGGGCGAATCCTCCGGAGCACCCTGAGTGATTCGCGTAGACCCCTCTTGACCTGCGACATCAGCAGGATTTAAGTTCTGCGTGTCGCGGAAATCAGTTGAATCCGCAACCACAGACACGGCGTCTCCGGCTTGTTCCCCCGTGAGCCGGAGGCGCCGTCCTGCACTCCCCCGCGCCCCCCGCCGAGCGATCGTCTCGCGCCATTCGGGCCGCGCGGCACCCTTACGGATCAGCGCCGCGCCGGTACCATGCCACGCAGGCGCGCAGAGGAGCGCCCCGAGGTCTGGCGGGGGGCGTCAGTGACGGTGGAGAGTTCCGGCGGGAAGGGTCCCGCCGCGGCGGGTCCGGATCCGGACGCCGACCGCGCCTGGTCGCGTGCCATGGACGCCTACACGGCCGGCTCGTACGCCCGCGCCGAGGAGGAGTTCCGCGCCGCGGTCTACGTCGACCCCGGCATGGCCGACGCCTGGCTCGGCCTGCACGCGCTGCGCAGCGACACCGCGGGCGCCCTGCTGGCGATGCACCGGCACCGGGACCGCTTCGGCGAGCAGCGCGAGCGCCACCGCCGCCCGCTGAGCTCCTGGTACTGGCTGGGCTGGTGGGTGCAGCCCGCGCTGGAGACCCCGCAGGACCTCGCCCTGGCGCACGCCTCGCACTGGCTGGACGGCCGCCACCTGGCCGAGCTGGAGCAGGCGCTGACGGAGTGTCCGCCGCCCGAGCAGGAGCCCGCGGTGCGCTTCCTGCACGCCTGCCGCTCCTACCTGCTCAAGGACTGGGAACAGCTGATCCGGGACACCGACCGCCTGCTGGACGACCCGGTGCTGGGCATCGAGGCCGGCCTGTTCGCCGGCATGGCCCGCGTCCGGCTCGACATGTGCGCGCAGGCCCAGCGCCCGCTGGCGGCCTCGCTGACCCGCTGCCGCTCCGAGCAGCCGCAGCGCAAGGAGCTGCGCTACTGGCTGGCCCGCGCCTACGAGGGCGCCGGGCGCAGCGCGGCGGCGCTGCCGCTGTACCGGGCGGTGCACCGGGCCGACCCGGCGTTCATGGACACCGAGCAGCGGCTCGCGGCGATCGCCGCCGAGGACGGGCTGCTGGACGGCGAGGCGTTCGGCGAGTACCGGGGCGCGGCGGCGCCGCTGGGCACCCTGGAGGAGCTGGAGCCGGTGGAGTTCCGCGGCGGCTCCGGCGGGGTCAGCGAGGACGCCTGCGCCGAGGAGCCCTACGCCGGGGAGGAGCCGGCCCCGGCCGAGCCGGGCCGGGCGCAGCTGGCCGAGCGGGCCGGCGGCTCCTCGGCGCTGTCGCCGCGGTCGGGTGGCTGGCCGGCCGCGCAGGCCGTGCCGCCCTCGGGCCCGAACCCGGCGCCGGCCGCCCGGCTGGAACTGGACCAGGCGCTGGCCGAGTTGGAGGCGATGGTCGGGCTGGACCCGGTCAAGCGCCAGGTGCGGGCGCTGTCGGCGCAGCTGCGGATGGCCCGGCTGCGCGCGGACCGCGGCCTGCCGGTGCAGCCGCCCAAGCGGCACTTCGTGTTCTCCGGCCCGTCCGGCACCGGCAAGACCACCGTGGCGCGCATCCTCGGCCGGGTCTTCCACGCCCTCGGGCTGCTCTCCGGCGACCACTTGGTGGAGGCCCAACGGGCCGACCTGGTGGGCGAGTTCCTGGGTCAGACGGCGGTGAAGGCGAACGAGCTGATCGACTCGGCGCTGGACGGCGTGCTGTTCATAGACGAGGCGTACTCGCTGGCCAACTCCGGCTACAGCAAGGGCGACGCGTACGGCGACGAGGCGCTGCAGGTGCTGCTGAAGCGGGCCGAGGACAATCGGGACAGATTGGTCGTCATCCTCGCGGGGTACCCGGACGGCATGAATCGACTACTGGCAACGAACCCGGGCCTGAACTCCCGCTTCACCACCCGGGTCGACTTCCCCTCCTACCGGCCCGCCGAACTGGCCGACATCGGCCTGGAGTTGGCGCGGGCCGACGGCGACGGCTGGGACGTGGACGCGGCCGAGGAACTCTCCTCGATCTGCGGGCACGTGGTCACCGAGGGCTGGATCGACCAGCTCGGCAACGGCCGCTTCGTGCGCACCCTGTACGAGAAGTCCTGCGCCTACCGGGACCTGCGGCTGTCGGCACTGCGCGGCACGCCCTCCCGGGAGGACCTGGCCACCCTGCGCCTGCCGGACCTGCTGCAGGCGTACGGGGAGCTGATCGACGGCCGCCGATGAAGGGCCTGCGCAGGACCCGGCCGCAGCGGCCGGAGGACGTCCCGGCGCCGAGGGGCGCGGACGGACGAGCGGACGGCCGGGCGCCGGCAGGTGCCCTGGTACGTCTCCCTGCCGGTCACGCTGGCCGTGATCCTGGCACTGTTCCTGGGGATGGCGAACCTGGGCTGGCTGCCCGGGGTGCCCAACCCCTTCGCCGAGAAGACCGTCGACCGCAGCCAGCCGGTCGTGCTCAAGTCCATCCAGAACATGAGCCGTTACAACGCGGCCACCGGCGACTTCCAGGTCATCGTGGACCTCGCCAACGAGGCCAAGTTCCTGCCCTCGGCGATCCTGGGCACCCGCAGCCTGTACGTGGGCGCGGGCAGCGTCGAGGCGTACGTGGACCTCGGCAGGCTCGGGGCGGACTCGGTGAAGGTCTCCGAGGACCGGCGGACGGCGACCATCACCGTCCCGCACGCGCAGCTCGCCGGGGCGGCGCTGGACGTCAAGCGCTCCTACATGTACTCGCACGAGCGCGGCCTGTTCGACCGGCTCGGCGACCTGTTCTCGGACAGCACCGCGGAGGACCAGCACAAGGTGGAGATGCTCGCCGTCGAGAAGATCGACAAGGCGGCGAAGGACACCGAACTGACGGCGACCGCGGAGAGCAACACCAAGACGATGCTCACGGGTCTGCTGACCTCGCTGGGCTTCACCCAGGTCACGGTCACCGTGGCCTGACCGGACGGCCGCGAGGGCCGGGGC
>NZ_JBHUWH010000629.1:0-3704 GCF_042670125.1 Kitasatospora sp. NPDC057198
GGGTGCCGTCCGTCCGGTCTCCCGGGCGGGCGGCACCCCGACGACATCGAAGCTTAGGCTAGCCTAACCTTTCCTTCGCGCAAAGGGCGGCCCACCCCTGACCCCTCGTCAGCGACCACCCGCCCCCCGGCCAGCCGCACCACCCGGGGCAGCCGGGCGATGGTGGCCGGGCGGTGCGCGATCACGATCAGCGTGCAGCCGGCGTGCAGCTCGTCCAGGGCGCGCTCCAGCCGGGCGGCGGTCACCGGGTCGATGTCGGCGGTGGCCTCGTCCAGCACCAGCACCGCCGGGTCGGCCAGCACCGCCCGCACCACGCCGAGGATCTGCCGCTCCCCCGCCGACAGCCGCGCCCCGCGCTGCCCGACCTCGGCGTCCGGGCCGCCCAGCGCCGCCAGCCAGTCCGTCAGGCCGAGCCCGGCCACCGCCCGTTCGAGCGCCGCCCGGTCGGGGGCGCCGCCCACCAGCGCCAGGTTCTCCGCGACGGTGCCGGTGACCAGGCGCACCTCCTGCGGGACGAGCACGATCCGGCGGCGCAGCTGCCGCTCGGGCAGGGCGGCCAACGGGGTGCCGGCGAAGGCGACCCGGCCGGCGTCGGGGGCGTACAGGCCGCACAGCAGCTTGGCCAGGGTGGTCTTGCCGGAGCCGGTCTCGCCGACCACGCCGGTGCGGCTGCCCGCCGGGAACGCCAGGGTGACGCCGTGCAGCGCCCGGCCGTCCGCGCGGTAGCCGAAGTCGACGTCCGTGCAGCGCAGTTCACCGCGCTCGGGCAGGTCCTCGACGTCCGCGGCGGGCGCCGTGGCGGCGGTCGCGGCGAGCAGGTCGAGCAGCCGGGCCAGGCCGGTGCGGGCGGTGGCGACCTCGCCGACCAGCTGCGACAGGTCGGTGCAGGCGTCGAACAGGTTGCGGCTCGCGACCACGAACACCACGACGGTGGCGACGCCCACCGCGTCCCGGGTGACCAGCCAGCCGCCGGCGCCGAGCAGCGCGACCAGCGCCAGGCCCTCGACCAGGCCGACCAGGTCGATCCGGTTCTCCACCCGCAGGGCGCGCCGGGCCGCGCGCACCGCGTGCCGGTTCTCCGCATCGAAGCGCCGCGTCCAGCCGGGCAGGCCGCGCGAGGTCTGCAGCGCCTCCCGGGCGGTCAGCGTCTCGGCGAAGGTCGCCGCGACGGTCGCTTCGGCACTCGCCTTGCCGCCGAACGCGGCCGCCGCGTCGCGCTGGAACCAGCGGGTGACCAGCAGCGTCGGCGGCAGGAACACCACCAGCTGGACCAGCAGCAGCGGCCACGAGTACCCGGCCAGCACGGCGAGGGTGAAGCCGAGGACGGCCAGCGCGGAGACCAGGTTGCGCAGGTGCAGCCGGACGAACGCGGCCAGTTCGGCCACCTCGCCGGTGGCGCGGCGCAGCAGGTCGCCGCCGCGGTGGGTCTCCAGGAAGCGCAGCGGCGCGGTGGCCAGGTTCTCCACCGCCTGCTCGCGCAGGGCCCGCACCACCTCCTCGCCGCTGCGGATCAGCAGCAGCTCGCCGACCCGGGCCAGCACCAGCTGGGCGGCGGCCAGCCCGGCCAGCAGGACGACGGCCAGCACGAGGCGGCCCCGGTCGGCGTCCAGCAGCGCGTCGGTGGCCAGGCCCACCAGCGGGGCGACGGCCACCAGCGCGGCGGAGTCGGCCAGCGCCACGCCGAGCGCCACCGCGAGCCGGGCCCGGTGCGGGCGCAGGTACGGCAGGGCCCGGCGCAGCACGCCGCGCTCGTCGGCCTCCTCGCGCAGGAGCGGCTGTTCAGCCACGGCGGGCCTCCAGGAGGTCGGCGGGGGTCGGTTCGGGGGCCATCAGTTCGACCGTCCGGTCGGCGGCGGCCAGTACGGCGGTGCGGTGGGTGGCGAAGAGCAGAGTGCGGCGGCCGGCGGCCCAGGTGCGCAGGCCGTCCAGGACGTGTGCCTCGGTGGTGGTGTCCAGGGCCGAGGTGGCGTCGTCGAGCAGCAGGACGGCGGGGTCGCCGAGCAGGGCGCGGGCGATCGCCAGGCGCTGGACCTGGCCGCCGGAGAGCGCGGTGCCGCCCTCGCCGAGTTCGGTGGCGTAGCCGTCGGGCATCGCGGCCAGCTGCCCGTGCAGCCCGGCGGTGCGGCAGGCGTCCTCCAGGGCGGCCTGCGGGAGGTCGCGGCCCAGCCGGAGGTTGTCGGCGACGGTGCCGGAGAGCAGCACGGGCCGCTGGGCGACGTACGCGATCCGGGAGCGGACCTCGTCCAGCCGGGCGGCGCGCAGGTCGGTGCCGCCGTAGCGGACGGTGCCCGCGTCGGGGTCGTCGAGGCGGACGCCGAGCCGCAGCAGGGTGCTCTTGCCCGCGCCGGTGGCGCCGTGCAGTGCGACGAACTCGCCTGCGGCGACGGTCAGTTCGACGGGCCCGAGGACGGCCTTGCCGTCCCGTCGGGCCAGCACTCCGGTGAACTCCAGGGTGCCCGCCGCCGGGAGGTCCACCGGCTCGGGCGGGTCGGCGACGGTCGCGGTGACGGACAGCACCTCGTCGATCCGGGCGGCGGCGACGTCGGCCTGGCCGCGTTCCAGCAGCCGGTCGACCAGGACGCGGGTGGCCAGGGTGACGACGGCCATCCAGGAAGTGAAGGCGACCAGCCCGCCGACGGTGAGGCGCCCGTCCAGCACGGCCAGGCCGCCGAGGCCGACGCCCGCGGCGACGGCCAGCCGCGGGACGAGCGGGGCGACGGCGGCCCAGCCGGCCTCGATCCGGGCGGCGGTGAGGGTGCGGGCGGTGACCTCGGCGCTGGCGGTGTGGTGCCGGTCGACCAGCGGGCGGTGCCCGCCGGTGCCGCGCAGGCCGGTGCCGAGTTGCAGCAGGTCGGCGACGGCGTCGGCGCGGCGGCCGTGCGCGGCGGCGAGGTCGGCGGAGGCGGCGGCGAAGCGGCGCGGGTAGTGCAGGTTGACCCAGACCAGGAACGGCAGGGTGGCCAGGGTGACCAGCAGCAGGCCGGGGTCGAGGGCGCCGATCGCGGGCAGCACGGTCAGGAAGGTCGTGCCGAGCACCACCCAGACCGCCAGTCCGTGCACCCACTCGCGGACCAGGTCGGTGTCCCGGGTGGCCCGCATCGCCAGGTCGCCGTGGCCGCGCGCGGCGAGCGCCGCCCGGTCCAGGGCGGCCAGGTGGCGCAGCAGCCGTCCGCGCAGGTCGGCGCCGACCTTGGCGTCCGCGTACCCGGCCCAGTACTGCCAGCCGTACAGCCCGGCGAACTGGACCAGGGCGGCCAGCGCGGTGGCGGCGGCCCAGGTCAGCAGGGCGCCGCCGTCGTGCCGTTGCAGCCCGTCGTCCAGGGCCTTCTGCACGCACCAGGGGACGGCGAGCAGGGCGAGTTGCCGGATCGCGGCGGCGGCCATCGCGGCGGCCACGGTGGCCCGGTGCGGGCGCAGCGCGGCGCGCAGCAGTGCCTTGGCGCGGCGGCGGCGTTCGGCGGGGAGGGCGGCGGGGGCGAGGTCCTCGTCGGCGAGGCCGGGGCCCTCATCGGCGAGGTCGGGGCCCTGGGCGGCGGGGGCGGGGCCCCGAGCGGCGGGGTCCCGGGCCGGATCGGGGGCCGGGTCCGGAGCGGGGGCCTCGGCGGCGGGAGCCTCGGCGGCGGGGGCGGGCTGGTGGGTGCTCACGGCGTTGGCCATCCGTCGGGTAGCGGCGGGGCGAGGGGCGGCCCGGAGCTGGTCCGGGC
>NZ_JBHUWH010000630.1:0-3663 GCF_042670125.1 Kitasatospora sp. NPDC057198
GGCGGCGAACGGGCCGCCGCCCGCCCGCCGCCCGTCAGCCGGCCGTCAACCGCCCGTCAGTGCCCGTCACACATCAGCCGCCCGATCCGGCCACGGGCGGCGAACAGGCCGGCGCCCGCCGCGACCGCCAGCAGGCCCTGGACGGCGAAGTACCAGGTCGAGCCGACCACGTCGTCCCCGAGCAGCAGTTGGGCGAGCGCGGCCACGCAGTCGCCCGCGGTGACGGCGAGGAACCAGACGCCCATCATCTGGCTGGCGTACTTGGCGGGCGCCAGCTTGGTGGTGACGGACAGGCCGACCGGGGAGAGGGTCAGCTCGCCGGTGGTCTGGATCAGGTAGACCGCGGCCAGCCAGAGCGGCGAGACCGCGACGCCGCCCGAGGCCGCCGCCATGGCGAGCATCATCACCAGGAAGGAGGCGCCGACCATCAGCAGGCCGAAGGCGAACTTCGCGGTGGTGGAGGGGTTGCGGCCGCGCCGGGCGGCGGCGTTCCACAGCCAGGCGAAGACCGGGGCCAGCGCCATGATGTACAGCGGGTTCAGCGACTGGAACCAGCTGGAGGGGAAGTCGAAGCCGAACAGGCTCCCGGCGGTGTTCTCCTCGGCGAACACGCTGAGCGTCGAGCCGGACTGGTCGTAGATCATCCAGAACACCGCGGCGGCCACGAAGAACCACAGGTAGCCGCCCATCCGGGAGCGCTCCGCGCCGGTCAGCTCGCGGTCCCGGCGGATCCGGGCGAACACCAGGGCGGGGACGGCGATGCCGGCCAGCGAGAGCGGCCAGATCGCCCAGGAGACGGTGAAGTGCCCGGTGCCGGCCACCACGCCGTAGAACAGCGCGGCGGCGGCCAGCCAGATCCCGGCCTTGCGCAGCACCGCACGGCGCTCACCCGGGCTCATCGGGGAGGCCACGACGTCCGAGCGCGGGCTCAGGTGGCGGCTGCCCAGCAGGTACTGGACCAGGCCGAGCGCCATGCCGACGCCGGCCAGCGCGAAGCCCAGGTGCCAGTTCACCTGCTGCCCGACGGTGCCGATCACCAGCGGCGCGAGGAAGGCGCCGAGGTTGATGCCCATGTAGAAGATGGTGAAGCCGCCGTCGCGGCGCGAGTCGTCGTCCTCGCCGTAGAGCTGGCCGACCATGGTGGAGATGTTGGCCTTCAGCAGGCCGGAGCCGACCGCGATCGGCACCAGGCCGGCGAAGAAGAACGCCTTGTTCGGCACGGCGAGCATGAAGTGCCCGACCATGATGACCAGCCCGCCGAGGGCGACGGTGCGCCGGGCGCCGAGCAGCCGGTCGGCGATCCAGCCGCCGGGCAGGGCGAGCAGGTAGACCATGGCGTTGTAGACCGAGTACACGGCGGCGGCGGTGGCCGCCGGGATCTCCAGGCCGCCGTGGGACGCCGCGGTGGACATGTAGAGCACCAGCAGCGCGCGCATGCCGTAGAAGCTGAAGCGCTCCCAGGTCTCGGTCATGAAGAGGGTGGCCAGGCCGCGGGGGTGGCCGAGGAAGGTCCGCTCCGGGGTGGGGGAGGGCCGTACCTCGGACTCCAGGGTGGTCGAAGCCATGCTGATTCCTTGCCTGTTTTCTCGGGTTCCCCACCACTCTAAGTCGCGAGTTCGGGTGATCACGGAGCGTGAAAGGTATGTAGAAGGTAAAGTCTCGCGGCTGTGTATCGTACATTTTGATGCCGTAAGCGGAAGATTGCCTGTGAAACCAAGGGCGATGCGAAGAATGTCCGTGAAAGCGCAGATATTGCCGAAGCGGCCCGCGAAATCAAGTTGATCACGGCCTGTGACAGTGTTCACAGCTCCCCGCCCGGGTGTCTCCGGACTGCCCGGGACCCCCTGATCGGCGGCCCCCGCGCGGTCTACCATCGCCCCTATGACCTGTGTGCTGCTGGCCGAGGACGACCCGGCAATCTCCGAACCGCTGGCCCGCGCCCTGCGCCGCGAGGGCTACGAGGTGCTCGTCCGCGAGGACGGACCGACCGCCCTGGGCGCCGGCCTCAGCGAGGACGTCGACCTGATCGTGCTCGACCTCGGGCTCCCCGAGATGGACGGCCTGGAGGTCTGCCGGCGGCTGCGCGCCGACGGCAAGAGCTTCCCCGTCCTGGTGCTCACCGCCCGCGCCGACGAGGTGGACACCGTGGTCGGCCTGGACGCCGGCGCCGACGACTACGTCACCAAGCCGTTCCGGCTGGCCGAACTGCTCGCCCGGGTCCGGGCCCTGCTCCGGCGCGGCAACGTCGACCAGCTGACCACCGGCGCGCACGGCGTCAAGATCGACATCGAGTCGCACCGCGCCTGGCTCGGCGAGGAGGAACTCACCCTCTCCGCCAAGGAGTTCGAGCTGCTGCGGGTCCTGGTGCGGGACGCCGGACGGGTCGTCACCCGCGAGGAGATCATGCGCCAGGTCTGGGACACCACCTGGTGGACCTCCACCAAGACCCTGGACATGCACATCTCCTGGCTGCGCAAGAAGCTCGGCGACGACGCCGCGAACCCGCGCTACATCGCCACCGTGCGCGGCGTGGGCTTCCGCTTCGAGAAGAACTGACCGTCCGGGGAGCACCGCAGCGAACCGGCCCCGACCGAAGGACCGCCCGGCGTGAAGCGCAGGATGATCAACTCGCTGCTGGGCGTCGTCCTGGTGGTGGTCGCGGTGTTCTGCGTGCCGCTGGCCCTGATCGAGAAGCAGACCATCGTCAACGCCGCCAACGACCGGGTGGACGCGGTGGCGGTCCGGGTGCTCGGCCTGGTCGAGAGCCGGCTCGCCGCCGGGGAGCCGGTCAGCGGCGAGAAGTTCGCCGCCGTGGTCACCGGTGACGACTACTACGTCACCGTGAACATCCCCGGGCAGCCGCAGATCGCCCTCGGCCACCCCGTCCGGGGCGACGCGCTGAGCGCCACCGAGACCGGCGCCAGCGGGGAGACCGTCACCGCCGAGCAGTCCCGCACCGCGCTCGACCACGAGATCGGCAACATGCTGCTGCTGCTCGGCGTGGTCGCGCTGCTCGCCGTCCAGGCCGCCGTGGCGCTCGCCGTCTGGCAGGCGAAGCGCCTGGCCCGGCCGCTCACCGACCTGGCCGAGACCGCCGAACGCCTCGGCTCCGGCGACCCCCGCCCGCAGGGCCGCCGCTACGGCGTCCCCGAACTCGACCGGATCGCCGAGGTGCTGGACACCAGCGCCGAACGCATCGCCCGGATGCTCAGCGCCGAACGCCGGCTCGCCGCCGACGCCTCGCACCAGCTGCGCACCCCCCTCACCGCGCTCTCCATGCGGCTGGAGGAGATCACCGCGCTCGCCGAGGACCCCGGCACCGTCCGGGAGGAGGCCGCGATCGGCCTCCAGCAGGTCGAGCGGCTCACCGACGTGGTGCAGCGGCTGCTCACCAACCAGCGCGACCCGGGCAGCCCCACCGCGGTGGCCTTCGGGCTCGACGAGGTGGTCAAGCAGCAGGTCGAGGAGTGGGCGCCGACCCTGCGCGACAGCGGGCGGCGGCTGGTCATCGAGGGCCTGCGCGACGCCCGGGTGGTCGGCACCCCCGGCACTGTCTCCCAGGTGCTCGCCACCCTGATCGAGAACTCGCTGATGCACGGCGCCGGCACCATCACGCTGCGGGTGCGCCGCTCCGGCAGCTCGGTGGTCGCCGAGGTCCAGGAC
>NZ_JBHUWH010000631.1:0-3658 GCF_042670125.1 Kitasatospora sp. NPDC057198
CCGGGGGGGGGGGGGGGGGGGGGGGGGGGGGGGGCCCTGGCCCCCGGGGCTGGGGGGGGGGGCGGGGGGGGGGGCCCGCCGTTCGCCCGGTGCCGGGCGCGGGCCCGGCCGGCCGGGGCCTGCGCCTCCTGCTGGTGCGTGCACTCGAGGTGTTCCTCGGCCGTGGCGGAGGCGGGCGGGCGGGGAGCCCGGGCCTGGGCCGGGGGCCCGGCGGCGAGCAGGGCGAGCAGGGCGGAGAGCAGGACCGCGAGGAGGGCAACGGGCACACCGGCACCCCGCCCGCCGCGCGTCGTCCCGCGCCTGGCCATCCCGCCTCCCCCGGCGTCCGCCCGGCCCGGTGGCCGCGCACGTACCAGCATACTGACGGACCGTAATCACGGTAGCCGGTTTCCCGGATTACCCGGAACCGCCAACCCGCCGGTAGAACGGAACTTGACGGTCCGTCAGCGGGTTCGATTGCCGCCGGGGGCATGCACCCGCTCACCCTGCGTGTGCGCCGGGCGCGCCGGGCACACCGTGCCAGTGGGCCTAACGGTGGACGGTGCCGTGCGGTTCCGCGCAGTGGCCGCCCGCGGGCCGCGGGAGGCCGGCGCCGACGGTGAGGAGTTCGGCGCCGGCGTGGTCGACCTGGAGGGTGGTGTGGGTGATGCCGTGGGCGCGGGCGAGCGCGTCCTCCAGTTCCGCGCGCACCGCGTGGCAGTCCCGGCCGGGAGCCACCAGGACGTGGGCGGACAGCGCGGTCTGGCCGGAGGTGATCAGCCACACGTGCAGGTCGTGGACCTCGACCACGTCCGGGCGGGCCGCCATGGCCGTACCGATCGCGTCGGGGTCGACCCCGGCCGGGGCCGCCTCCAGGAAGATCCGGCCGGACTCCTTGAGCAGCCCGCACCCGGCCCTGACCATCAGCACCACCACGACCAGCGAGACCAGGGCGTCGGCCCGGACGAAGCCGGTGGCCAGGACGACCAGCCCGGCCGCGGCGGTGGCGATGAACCCGAACAGGTCGTTGAGGACGTGCCGGTAGGCGCCCTCGACGTTCAGCGAGGTGCGGTTGGCCCGGGAGAGGCACCACGCGGCGGCGACGTTGACCGCGATGCCGGCCAGCGCGGTGCACAGCACCGGCGAACCGGCCACCTCCGGCGGGTCGACCAGCCGCCGCACCCCCTCCCAGGTCAGCCAGGCCGCCAGCAGGATCAGGGTCAGCCCGTTGGCCTGGGCGGAGAGGATCTCGGCGCGCTTGAGGCCGAAGGTGAACCCGCCCCCGGCGGGCCGGGCGGCCAACCGCATCGCCACCAGCGCCAGCACGATGGAGGCCGCGTCGGTCAGCATGTGCGCCGCGTCCGACAGCAGCGCCAGCGAACCGGCGGCGAGGCCGATCACCACCTCGACCGCCATGTAGCCGCAGATCAGCGCCAGCGCGACGGCCAGCCACCGGCGGTCGGCGTCGACCGACACCCCGTGCGCGTGCCCGTGGCCGTGGCCACTGGCCCCAGGCCCGTGACCGCCCTGGTCGTGATCGTGATCGTGATCGTGCCGGTCGTGGTCGTGCCGGTCGTGCTGCTCGTGCTCGGCGCCCACGGCCCCGCCTCCCCGTCTCCCGTTTCCCCGCCCCGGTCGTGCGACCCGGGGAAGTGAAGCGCACCGCCGCGCACCTTGGCAAAGGCTGCACCGATGACGGTTTTCAGCGGCGATAAGACCCCGCTGACCTGCGACGACGCCCTCCGGACGGCGGCACGCCGGAGCGGACGGATCCGCACCGCGGCCGATGTGCACCCTGCCTGTCCGGCCGGGCGCGCCGGCGACCCGACGGGGCGGGACGGGGCGGGACGGGGTGCACGGCGGGTGGCCCCGGGGGGCGGGGGCGGGCGAGGTCCGGGAAGGTGGAACAGGCGCGGGGGGAACGGAATCGGAGGTGACCGACGATGCGCCGCCACGACGAGGACCGGGCCGGGCCCGCAGTGCTCCGCCTGCTGGAGGACTCGCACCGCGCCGGGCCCCGGGACCTGCCGCGGCTGGTGCGGGACGCGGCCCGGCGGCTGGGCCTCACCAGCGCCTGGATCTACCTGGCCGACGTGCAGGAGAAGTGCCTGACCGCGCTGCCCGTCCCGCCGGAGGACCCGACGCTGGCCGGGCCGTCCGGCCCCGGGGTGCTGGACGTGGACAACTCGCTGGCCGGCCGCGCCTACCGCACCGAACGCACCTGCACCGGCACCGAGGCGGGCACGGGTCCGGGCCCGGGTCCGGGCGCGGTGGGCTGGGTGCCGATCGTGGACGGCATCGGGCGCCTGGGGGTGCTCCAGGTGACCGCGCCCGTCCTGGACGGCGCCCGGCTGGCCTCCTGCCGGGCGCTGGCCACCGCGACGGCGCTGCTGGTCGCCACCAAGACCCCGTTCAGCGACCTGCTGGTGCGCACCGGGCGGCGCCGGACGATGACGCTGCAGGCCGAACTCGTCCGGGCGTTCCTGCCGCCCCGGACGATCGGCAGCCGCCTGGCCACCTCCAGCGCGATCCTGGAGCCGGCCTACGACATCGGCGGGGACGCCTTCGACCACAACCTGGCCGACCGCCGCCTGCACCTGACCCTGGTCGACGCGATGGGCCACGACCTGGCCTCCGGGGGGTGCAGCGCCGTGGCCATCGCGGCTTGCCGCTCCACCCGCCGGGCGGGCGGCACCCTGGCCGACATCGCCGGGGCGATCGACGCCGCGCTCACCCAGTGGATCCCGGACCGCCTGCTGACCTGCGTGATCGCCGACCTGGACCTCGCCACCGGCGCCCTGTCCTGGATCAACTGCGGCCATCCGACGCCGCTGCTGATCCGGCGCGGCCGGATCGTCCCCCGGGCCCTGGACCGCCCCGTCCACCCGCCGCTCGGCCTGCCCGCCGGCCTGCCGCGCACCGCGCCGACCGTCCACACCGCGCGCCTGGAGCCGGGCGACCAGCTGCTGGTGCACTCCGACGGGGTGACCGAGGGCCGGGACGCGGACGGCCTGCCGTTCGGCGAGGAGCGACTGGTGGACGTGGTCTCCCGGGCGATGGCCGACGGCCTGCCCGCCCCCGAGGCGCTGCGCCGGCTCGTCCGGCGGATCACCGCGCACCAGCGCGACCGGCTGCGGGACGACGCCACCGTGCTGCTCGCCGCCTGGCACCCCGGCGGCGCCTGAGCCTGTTCCCGAGCCGGCGCCCGAGCCTGTGCCCGAGCCGACGCCTGAGCCGGTGTCAGGGCGCGGGCGCGGGACGGAATCCTCCGGCGGGTCGGGGGTAGACGCCGGGCGGCCCCGGCCGAGGGGCGAGGCAACACAGGGCAACAGGGCGACGGAGGCGATCATGGGAATCGGTGGCTGCATCATCCTGCTGGCGGCGGGGGCGATCCTGGCGTTCGGCGTGGACTGGCACCTGGCGGGCGTCAACCTCACCGTGGTCGGCGTCGTGCTGATGGCGGCGGGCCTGATCGGCGTCGCGGTGTACGCGCGGGTGCTGGGCCGCCGCCGCCACCTCGGGCGCGCGGTGGACGAGGTGGTGGTGGACGAGCGCCGCGACCTGCTGTGACGCGGCCCGCCGTGACGCGGCCCGCCGTGACGCGACCTGCTGTGACGCGATCCGCTGTGACGGCAGGCGCGGGCACGAACGCGCGGGGGCCCGGGCCGGTCAACGGCCC
>NZ_JBHUWH010000632.1:0-3658 GCF_042670125.1 Kitasatospora sp. NPDC057198
CCCCGAGGCCGGTGAACACCGGCCGGTCGGCCGGCGGTGCGCTGGAACTCATGACCGGGCGACCCCGGCCGGGACGGCGTCGGCACCGGAGGCGGCACTGCCGCCGGGCCCGGCCGGAGCGGTGGCGAGGACGGCCGCGCGCAGCACCGCGACGGCGTCGTCCACCGTGCGGACGGCCGCGAACTGCTCGTCCGAGAGCTCCAGCTCGATGCCGTAGCGCTGCTCGAACTCGGCGGTCAGCCAGGTCAGTTCGAGCGAGCCGAGGCTGTCGGGCACCTGCTCCGCGGCCCGCTGCCCGAACGCCGCGAGCATCGCCACCACAGCGGCCCGGTCCGGCGGCACGGTGCTGCTCACGCGGCGCTCCCGGCGGTGGCGGTGGCGGCGGTGGCGATCCGGCGGGCCACGTCGGCGGTGAACTCGTCGAGGGTCATCAGCGCGGTGGTCTCCATCTCGTCCATGTCGAACTTGATCCCGAACTCGTCCTCGACCTGGACCGAGAGTTCGGCGAGCGCCAGCGACTCGAGGTCGAGCCCGGCCGGGCCGAGGTCGGTTTCGCCGGTGATCCCGTCGACGTCGTAGTTCATCCCGGCGAGTGCCGCGATGACGAACTCCTGGATGCGCTCCTGCATGGTGTGCTCCTCGTGCTGGGTCGGGGGCCGCAACGGTGTGCGGTCGGGTCAGGGGGTGGCGGCGCGCAGCGCGGCGGCGTCGCGGACGAGCTTGCCGGTGGCGGTGCGGGGCAGCGCCGGGAGGAAGGTGAGCCGCCGGGGGCGCTTGAAGGCGGCCAGTTCGCGGGCCAGCGCCTCCCGGACGGCGTCGGCCCGGTCGGTGACCCCGGCGGTCGCGGCGTTCCCGGTGGCCAGGTACGCCTCGATGGCGCCGTCCGCGAAGACCACCACGGCCTCGCGGACCTCCGGCAGCGCCGCCAGGGTGTGCTCGACCTCGTTGAGGTCGACCTTGAGGCCGCCGATCGAGACCTGGGAGTCGCGCCGCCCGAGGACGGTCACCAGGCCGGTGCCGGCCTCGATCAGCGCGGCGTCCCGGGTGTGCAGCAGACCGTCCGACCAGCGGGTCGGGTCGGTCGGGCCCAGGTACGGGGACTCCTCCCGGGCGATGTGCAACTCGCCGCCTGCCACGGACAGTTCCATCCCGTGGACGGGTTCGACCGCCGGGTGGTTGCGCCCGGTCAGGTCGGTGGCGATGACGCCGGTCTCGGTCATCCCGTACATGGTGCCCAGCGGCACGCCGTAGCGGGCGGTGAAGGCGGCGGGCACCCCGGGGCGGACCAGCTCGCCGGCCACGATCATCCGGCGCAGCTGCGGCAGCGGCGGCGGGTCGGCCGCACCGGCCAGCAGCTCGGCGTGGAACGGGACGCCGATCACGGTGGTCGGCCGGTCGTCCGCGCCGATCGCGGCCAGCACGCCCGCCGTCGTCGTCCGGGCGGGCACGGTCAGCGGAACCCGGGCGTGCAGGCTGTTGAGCAGTCCGCCGACCAGGCCGAGCACGTGCACCATCGAGGAGAGCAGGACGACCCGCTCCCCGGCCTTCGGGAACGCCTCCAGCCGTGCGTAGCAGTCGAGTTCGCGCAGCAGGTCGGCGGCGGTGCGGGCGATCACCTTGGCCGGGCCGGTCGAGCCCGAGCTCAGCTGCACCAGGGCGTGGCCGGTCGCGGCCGGGCGGCCCCCCGGCAGCGCCACCGGCACCGGGTCGGTCTCGGCGAAGCCGCGCATCGCGGCCGCGGGGCCGTGCGCCGACTCCACCAGGACCTGCGGGGCCAGCCGTTCGACGGCCAGCGCCACCTCGTGGTCGGTGAGCCGGTGGTCCAGCAGGACGGCCTGGGCGCCCAGTTGCCAGCAGGCCAGCAGCGCGGCGGTGTAGCCGAGCGAGGGCGCCAGCCGCAGCGCGGCGGTGCCGCCGCGGGTCAGGCCCGCGGCGGTGAGCCGCCCGGCCTGCTCGGCGACCAGGGCGCGCAGCGCGGCGCGGTCCACGGGGGCCTCGAAGCGCAGGCACTCCTGGTCGTCCGGGCCGGCCAGCAGGAAGCGGTCCACCCAGTCGTCCGGAGCCTGGGCAGGCGGGAAGGAAGGAGAGGAAGAGCCGGTCAACGCCACTCCACGAAGGGGAGGTCGGATGGAGATCGGTCGCAACCGAGGGGTCGGTTCGACTTCCTGACGATGGCACAGGCGATCGAACCGAAGCAAGGTCTAGACCATTGGGCCGACCGCCTCCTACGCTGCCGGGCCGGAGCGGGCCCGAGCGCGGCCTGCCCGGAAAGGCAACCCCGTGGGACCACTCGAACTGGCCGACCTCGAACGCGCCGCCCGCGCCCGGCTCCCCGCCGAGGTCTGGGACTTCCTCCAGGGCGGCAGCGGCGCCGAACGCACCCTCGCCGCCAATCGGGCCGCGTACGAACGGTGCCGCCTGCGCCCGCGCACGCTCGTCGACGTCTCCACCACCGACCAGTCCCTCACCCTGCTCGGCAGCCCGCTGGACACCCCGGTCGGCATCGCGCCGATGGCCTACCACCGGCTGTTCCACCCCGAGGGCGAGACCGCCACCGCCCGCGCGGCCGGCCGCGCCGGAGCGCTCATGGTCGCCGGGATCTTCGCCAGCCGCACCCTGGAGTCCATCGCGCAGGCCGCCACCGGCCCGCTCTGGCTCCAGCTGTACTGGCTGCGCCGCCGCGACGCACTGGCCGCCGTGGTCGAACGCGCCGAAGCCGCCGGCTACCGCGCCCTGGTGCTCACCGTGGACGCCCCCCGGATCGGCCGCCGGCTGCGCGACGCCCGCAACGGCTTCGCGATCCCCGCGCACGTCCGCGCGGTCAACCTCGACCCGGCCCTGATGGCCGCCAGCCACCGTGCGGACGAAGGCAGTTCGGGCCTCGCCGACCACGCCAGGGAGCAGTTCGACCCCACCCTGACCTGGGCCGACCTGGCCTGGCTGCGCGAACGCAGCAGCCTCCCGATCGTCCTCAAGGGCATCCTCACCGCCGAGGACGCCCGGCTCGCCGCCGAGCACGGCGCCGACGCCGTCGTGGTCTCCAACCACGGCGGCCGGCAGCTCGACGGTGCCCTGCCGTCCCTCGCGGCACTGCCCGAAGTGGCCGCCGCGGTGCCGCCGAACCTGCCCGTCCTCCTGGACGGCGGTGTCCGGACGGGCACGGATGCTGCCCTCGCGATCGCCCTCGGCGCCCGCGCCGTCCTGATCGGCCGGCCCGTCCTGTGGGGCCTGGCCGCCGGCGGCGAGCACGGCGTCACCCAGGTCCTCGACCTGCTGAAGGCCGAACTCGACGACACACTGGCCCTGTTGGGCCGCCCCCGGCTCGCCGACCTCGGCCCCTCCGCCGTCACCCCCTCCGACCGGCAGCCCGCCTGAACCGCTGCCGCCGCGCACCTGAACCCGCACCGACCCCCCCTGCCGCCGTTCGGCGGCCCGATCCCAGGAACGTCCCTTGCCACTGCACCCCCAGGCCGAAGCCCTGCGCCGGCAGCGCGTCGCGGCCGGTACGCCCCCGCTGTACGCCCGCACTCTCGCCGAGGCGCGCGCCGCGGACCTCGCCGACATCCGCGCGGCCGCCGGGAACCCGGAACCCGTCGGCGCGGTCGAGGAGTTCACCGTCGACGGCCCCGGCGGCCCGCTGCCGCTGCGGGTCTACCCC
>NZ_JBHUWH010000633.1:0-3652 GCF_042670125.1 Kitasatospora sp. NPDC057198
GGCTCGACGTCCTCCCGCTGGACGCCGAGGGCGCGGCCGGCAACCGGGTCTGGGTCGGCTCCTGGGACGCCGCCCTCGGTGACGCCGAACTCACCGCCGGGCACGCCGAGCGCTACCGCCGGGCCCGCCGCAGGATGGCCGAACTCTGCGCCCAGGCCCAGGAACTCGGCGAGCTCCCGGGCCACCGCCCGGCCGGCGACCTCGCCGCGCTGGCCCAGTCCTTCGTCCTCGGGCTGGTGGTGCAGGCGCTGTTCGCCCCGGAGGAGTTCCCGCCGGAGCGCCAACGCGCGCTGCTGGACGGATTCCTGGCCGGCCTGGCGGCGGGGCGGGCGTAGCGGCCGGGCGCGGGGCGGCGCCCGGAGTGCGGGCTGTGTCCGGGGCACGGGGCGCGGGGCGCGGGGAGGTGCCGTTGCCGCGCGGGGCGCGCGGGAGGCGGTGGGTGCGCGGCAGGGGCCTGCGGCGGGGGCCTGCGATGGGGGAGTGCTCGCCCTGCGGCGTCGGGGCCGGTCGGGCCGGGTGGGCGCCCCCAGCAGGATTCGAACCTGCGACCTACCGCTTAGAAGGCGGGTGCTCTATCCGCTGAGCTATGGGGGCCGGGGTGTGACGTCGGCCCGCTTGCCGGGCCTGGGCCGGGACGGGATGTTCCGGGACAGGATACGGGTGTTCAGTTCCGCCACCTGGACTTCGAAGGCCGGACCGGGGTGTGTCGGCCTCCGCGGGGCGGTCCGATAATCGCAGGTAGTGCCGTGGAGTGCAGCGGTCTACCGGCTCTCGGTGCGGGACGTTGTGCAGTCGTTACGGGGCTGCAACCCCACCCGTTATGGATTCGGCGGGGCAATCGCCCGGGGCGGCCCGCGGGTGGGGGCGCGTTTAGGGGTTCCATCGGTCGGATGACATGGACGGGGCGAACCCGTGGCCACCCGTTCGTGGTTTCGGGGGTGGACCGGAGGTGGCGGCCGGGTGTGCGCGCGGCTACCGGAAGGGGGTGGTGGGCGGCGGGCGGCGCGGGGTGCGGGTCGATCCGCTCTTTGTCGTGAGCACGGCATTGAAATGATCGATTTTCGACCGGAAAACGCACCGGATTCACTCCCGGGGGCGATCGCGGTTTTCCACAGGCCGGAGTTTTCCACAGGGCCGGGGAAGGCGCTGGTGCGGTTTTCCCGGAAGGCGGAGGATCTTTTCGCGGCGGAGATTCCGGCGCGAATGGCCGCCGGCCGCCGCGGCCGGGAACGGAGGATTCGGAATGGACGAGGCCCTGGTGACGATGGTCGGGAACGCCGCGTCGGGCGTGACGTACCGGGAGACGGCGGGCGGGGTGTCGGTGGCCAACTTCCGGTTCGCCGCGCGGGAGCGCCGCTACGACCGCGAGCGCGGCGACTGGGCGGACGGCGCGACGACCTGGGTGACGGTGGTGGCCTGGCGGCGGCTCGCGGTCAACCTGGTCAGTTCGGTGAACAAGGGCGACCCGCTGCTGGTGAGCGGGCGGCTGCGGGTGCGCGAGTGGGAGCAGGAGGGCAACCGGCGGGTGGAGGTGGAGATCGACGCCCGCTCGGTCGGCCACGACCTCGCCCGCGGGACGTCCGCCTTCCGGCGCGGGCTGGAGGGCAACCCGGCCCCGCCGCAAGGAGGTTCGGGGGTGGACGGCCGCCCGGGGGGAAGGGTCGAGAGCCGAGCGGAGGGCTGGGCGGAGGGCCGCTCGGAGGGCCGGATGCCGGCGGCGGGCGGGCCGCGGGCGGTGCGGTTGGTGGAGGAGGCGGTGCCGGAGTGGATCGTGGCGGCGGTCGCGGCCCGGCGCCGCGCGGAGGAGGGGGCGGCCGGCGCGGCCGGCGGTGCGGCGGTGGGGGAAGGAGGTGCGGATGTGGCGCAAGAGGTTCTGAACTGACGGATTCGGGGCACTTCTTGAGCCGGTGAGTGCAATCATGATTGCCGCGGTGGCGCCCCGCGGCCTTTATGTCGACACATCAACTGACCGTGATGATCGGCTCCTTGATAACAGAACAGCCACGATATCGTCCTGATTCGCTACGGGCCTGGAGGGTCGGGAGCGCGCCCATAGGATGCGTCGAGTCCACACACGTGCAGCGGCGCCACAGGGGGTGCCGCTTTGCCAGGGGCGGGTTGCTGATGGCACGTCGCCGCCCGAAGGGATCCCACATGTTCCACAAGCAGGGGCGGGCTGTCTCCCGCGTCGTTGCTGTCATGCTCGCGTCCGGTCTGACGGTCGGCTCGGGCCTGCTCGCGGCCGGTGCGGCTGCCGCGGCCGGCAGCACCTCGGGCGTGACGGCGAGGCTGGCCGGCGGTGTGCGGGTCGGTGAGAACGTGGAGTTCTTCGCCACCGACACCAATGAGTGGCGTCCCACGCAGGCGGGTCCGATGACCATCAAGATCGGTGACAGCGCCGAGATCCCGGTCTACTGCATCGACCTCCTGAACGGCGCCTCCTTCGAGGCCGACTACAAGGAGACGGGCTGGGACTCCAGCTCGCTGAAGGACAACCCGGGTGCTGGGCCGAAGATCCTCTGGATCCTCAAGAACTCCTACCCGGCCGTCGGCGTCGAGCAGTTGGCCGCGGCCTCCCACATCGAGGGCCTGACCGACACGGACGCCGCAGCCGGTACCCAGATCGCGATCTGGTCGTTCTCCGACCCGAACGTCAAGGTCAGGCAGAGCGACGCGGAAGCCACCGCGTTCACCAAGTGGCTGATCGCGCAGGCCAACGAGAAGGGCACGGGCAACGAGCCCAAGCCGACGCTGGGCCTCGCCCCCGCCTCGGTCGGCGGCAAGTCCGGCACCACGTTGGACCCGATCACCGTCACCGCTGGCGGTGGCACCGCCTCCGTCACGGTCTCCCTCGACAGCAAGGGCACCGCCGCCAAGGTCTCCCTGGTCGACGACAAGGGTGCCGAGATCAAGAACGTGAAGTCCGGCGACAAGATCTATGCGAAGGTGCCGGCCGGCGCCGCCGCCGGCAACGCCACCATCACCGCCCGGGGCACCGCGACCTCCTCGGTGGGCCGCGCCTTCGTCGGAGAGATCAAGGGCGAGCCCAGCCAGACCCTGATCCTGGCCGGCGAGGCCGAGGTTCCGGTCTCCGCCACCGCGGGCATCACCTGGGGCCTCGGCGCGGTGCCCACCGCCGACGCCGTGGTCGACTGCGCCAAGGGCGCCCTGGTGGTCACCCTCGGCAACAAGGGCGACAAGGACGCGGCCTTCAAGGTCGCGGGCAAGGACTACACGGTCAAGCCGGGCGGCACCCAGACCGTGACCCTGCCGGTCAAGGAGGACGAGAAGTACGACTTCACCGTCACCGGCCCCGAAGGATTTTCCAAGCAGTTCACCGGCCTGCTGAACTGCAAGACCGACAGCTCCACCCAGTCCCCGGCGCCGTCGACCTCCGCCTCCGCCTCCGCCCCCGCCTCTCCGGTCCCGTCGGCCAGCCCGACCGGCCCTGAGCTGGCCTCCACCGGTGGCGGCATGGGCACCGGCCTGACCGCCGCCATGGCCGGTGTGCTGGTCGTCGCCGGCGGTGCCGCGGTCTACGGCCTGCGCCGCCGCGGCCGCCACAGCCGCGCCTCCTGAACGACGAGCTGAACCCCTCCGCCCGGCCCCCGCGCCGGGCGGACGGGAACGGCCCCGCCTCCCGGGACAGGGA